>JAMWCP010000101.1 GCA_023819665.1 Candidatus Omnitrophota bacterium | reverse complement strand
TTATGAAAATTTTATCTCTAATCTGCTTTTGTATAAAGAAAAAATAATTATGGGGGTAATCCTCCTATTTTTAATTAGTCTAGGTATTCTATTAAAACATGAACGTCAGTTTCTTCCCAATATAGACCAAAGACAGTTTATAGTAAAAGTAACCTTATCTCCGGGAACTAAACTAGAAATAACCGATCATCTTGTAAAAAAGATTGAACAATTGTTATTTAGCCTTCCAGAAACAAAAGATGTTACTGTCAACATTGGCTCAAGCGAAGAAAAAGCATCTGCAGAAACTGCTCTCCAATCCTTAGGCTCACATCAAGCCCAGATCATGGTAAACTTAAAAAAGAAAAATCCACAAAAAGGCATTCGCCTCTCTACTTTAGAAGTTATCCAATATCTTAAATCTAACCTACAAGGTGAGGAGTTTAGGGATGCAGAAATTGAATATGTCGCTCAAGAATCTTCATTAAGCACTGCTTTAGAAGAAAGCGCTCCTGTAATAGTAGAAATACGAGGTCCTGATCTTAACCAATTAGCAAATATCTCTGTAACTATTCAGAATAAACTTAAAAATATACCTGGTTTGTATGGAATTAAAAATAGCATGATCTCCCCTAGCCCCGAAACTAAACTTTATATTCTTAAAGACAAAGCTTCGCTTTTTGGACTTTCTGTGAAGGATATAGCCATCACTACCCAAGTAGCTTTAAAGGGTTATGTAGCTACTAAATTCAAAGAAAAATATAGTGAAGACGAGGTAGACGTGCGTGTACGTCTTCAACCTAAAGATCGTATGGACCTAAATAACCTGAGAAGGCTCCTTATACAGACTCCTTTAGGTACATCCATATCTCTTTCGCAAGTAGCTTATTTTACCAAAGGAGCTGGCCCTACTGAAATCAAAAGAATTGATCAACAAAGAACAGTCCTTGTTAGCGCTAATGTATTTAAACGAAGTTTAACTGCAGTACTTAAAGATGTAAATAATGTACTTACTTCATTAAAGAAAGAAATTAGTGCCTATAAAGATTATTCTATTCAACTGACGGGAGAACAACAGAAAATGAGTGAATCTTTTCAAAGTTTAGCCTTTGCATTAGCGTTATCAATTATACTGGTTTATATGATTATGGCGGGAGAATTTGAATCATTTTGGCAACCATTCATTATAATGTTCACTATCCCGCTCTCTTTAATAGGAGTAAGCTTTGCTCTCTTTATTACGCGAACAGCACTTAATGTAGTAGCATATTTAGGTATAATTATGTTAGGAGGAATTGCGGTAAATAATGGGATTGTGCTCATTGATTTTATTAATCAGCTAAGAAAAGAAGGGTATTCTCCCCAAGAAACAGTAATCTTAGCCAGCAAAACTCGTCTACGCCCTATCCTTATGACTTCTTTAACTACTATTTTAGGACTTATTCCTATGGCTTTAGGTATCGGTGAAGGAGCAGAATTACGTTCGCCGTTGGCTCTAACAGTCATAGGTGGTTTAACTTCTACTACTTTTTTAACGTTGATAGTAATTCCTGCTTTATATTTAAAAATAACTGAAAGATTGCAAATAATAGGAAGTTTTATACTACCGATAAAATCCATAAAATTACCTAAAGTTGCCCCCGAAACTCTTTCTTGGCAAACAGCTGAAGAAAAGATAGAACTAAAAACCGAAGAAAAAATTGAGCAGAAACAATTCTATCCTCCGGAAGATTTACTAACAAAAAATTTAAATGAACGCCAGCTTGAAATCTTAGAAAAACTAAAAGTTATTAAAAAAATAACTCGCAAACAGTATGCAGAAATGTTCTCGATTTCTATCCCTACTGCTGCGCGCGATCTTAAGGAGCTGTTAGAAAAGAAATTACTCAAAGCCAATGGTCCATTGGGGCCTGGTCGATGGTATGAGCTTAATAAAGATAAGGATAAACAATGAGTCTACCTAATCTTTCTGTAAATAGACCTGTTACTATCTCGATGTTTTTTATAGGAATAGCCATAACCGGCTTAATTGCCCTTAAATTACTTCCTATAGAAATGATGCCCAATACTAGTTTTGGAGACATTACTATTAATATTGATGTACGCGGAGGAATACCTGCTTCAGAAGTTGAACAGAGAATTACTAAACTTGTTGAGGAGGCGGTAGGAACTGTATCACATCTTAAGAATATAATTTCTATCTCTAAAGAAGGAAACTCTAGAATTATTTTAGAGTTCGAACCTGGTACAGATATGGACTTTGCTGCTTTAGAGGTAAGAGAAAAATTTAATCGCATAAGAAATAAATTACCTCCCGAGATAGAGAAACCAGTTATAGCCAAGTATGAGTATACAGATATTCCCATAGTAATTCTGGCTGTAACCAGTTCTAAACGTACCCCTGAAGAACTACGTAAAATAGTAGACGAAAAAATAAAGGATCGTATTCAAAGGATTGAAGGAGTTGCTCAGGTTGAAGTAAGCGGGGGGAGAGAACAAAAAATAATTATAGAAATAGATCCTACTAAATTGCATACATATTCATTATCCATAAATAAAGTAGTGGATATAATTAATCTTAATAACGCCAATATGCTCGTAGGAGAAATAAAAAGGACAAAAGACAAGTTTCTGATACGTACAATTGGAGAATTTCAGTCTCTTAAAGAGATCGAAAATTTAGCTATTGCTGCTACCGAATCTGGTTCGGTTATCAGACTTAAAGATATTGGTATAGTAAAAAATTCTTATTTAGAGCCCACTGCCTTTGCGCGTTTAAATACTCAACCTGTAGTCTCTGTGTATGTTCAAAAAGAATCTACGGCAAATACCATCGCAATATCGCGTCAGGTGGATAGAGAAATAAAATTATTAAAAGAAATATTAGATAAAGATATAAATATTATCTCTACATTCAATCAAGCAG
>JAMWCP010000100.1 GCA_023819665.1 Candidatus Omnitrophota bacterium | reverse complement strand
TATGGTACAGAGCGTGAGGAAGCGGTTTATTAAAAAATACGGCTACGAATAAAATTTTTAGTTTTTGCTTTATGAAGAAACGTATAAAGATTCAAGGATTCTTGGTATTTCTTAGTGTGGCGATAATTTTATTCTTCTCTAAGATAATATTTCCCAATTGGAAAAATGGTCTGCAAGATGAATTTTTTGATGCCATAGGGATTATTTTGGTCTTGTTTGGATTCTTATTTCGCATTGTAGCAAGAGGTTATAAAGAACAAAATTCTCAAGCAGGTAGAGTTTTAGTCAAAAACGGTCCTTATGGTTTGATAAGACACCCGATGTATTTTGGAACCTTACTTATTGGCATAGGAATCATCTTAGTTCTTTTTAAATTCTGGGTATTTCCTATTTTTTTAATTATCTACGTTTTGATTTATCTTCCTCAGATAAACAGAGAAGAAAAAATCCTACTTAAAAGATTTGGCCAAGAATATATTTCTTACTGTAAAACAACCCCGAAGTATTTTCCTAAGATTCCCTTAAATTTTAGACAATATTTGCCCTTGGAACTATCTTGGATAAGAAAAGAACTTCTCACGCTAATCGCAGTAATTGTATTGATTCTGGCAATAGAAATATGGAGGGATGTTAAATTATTCGGCTATCAAGAATTTTATAAGGAGTTAGTAGAACTCCTTTCTATTATAGTTGCATTCATTATAATTATTATTTCATTTACTACATTCAACCAGCAAGTGCAACGCTGGCAGTAAAAACCTCGGAAGGAGTTTTGTAGTTTAAACACTTCTGGGGACGGTTGTTTAACAGATTCTCGATCTTTCTTACGCGGTAATAACTGATTGTAGCAAAATCTGTCTTCTTTGGCAAGTAACGCCGTATAAGGCCGATGCCATTTTCAACAGAGCCTTTTTCCCAGCTATGGAATGGCGTGCAGAAATATGATTTTGTGCCAAGGAGATAATTTGTTCTTTGATGCTCAACATTCTCTGAGCCGTTGTCATAGGTAATGGTGCGGCGCAGGGCCTGCGGGTAGCGCTTGAGTTGTTTCTTTAGGGCGTTTACCACCTTAGCCGATTCTTTTGCGCTGAGTTTACTGATATGTACCAAGCGGCTGGAACGCTCAAGGCTCACCGCCAGAGCTTTTTTGCTTTGCCGCGACACCATGGTATCTGTTTCCCAATGGCCGGGCTGCTCACGTTTTTCAATATGCTTAGGCCGCTTGCTTAAAGGTGTCCGACGAGGAATACGGCATCCGCTATGATGATGCCCCTAGCCGAAGAATTTGCGTTTCTTATGCGCTCTGGGTAGATAAACGGCTAAGTTGAGGCATTTACGTGTTGCCTTATCGTAGACGAATTGATAAATCGCTTCATGGCTGATAGATAAGGAAGGATAATCTTGAGATAATCTTCCTGCGATTTGTTCAGGAGACCATCCTTCTTTGAGTTTGGCGATAACGAAGCGTTTAATCATCGGATTTTTTAATCTTGGCCGTTTACCGGCCTTGTGTTTTCGTTCTTTTGCACGGGCGTCTGCCTTATGGGGCAGGTACATATCGTAAACAGGGGTACTGTTTCGCTGCAATTCCCGGCAAATTGTGCTTTTGTCTCTGCCGATCGCCTCTGCTATGGCCTTAAACGACACCCCTTGTGCGCGAAGTACTGCTATTTTGTCTCTCTCTTCGCTGGAGAGTTGTTTGTATATATTTTTCATAACGCTTAGGATAACACATTAGCCTAAGCGTTGCACTTCCTTATTGAACTGGGGTTTCTAAAAAAGGATGAATAGGAATAAAAAATGCGAATTCTTGTTATTGAAGACGAAAAAAAGGTAGCTGATTTTATAAAGCGAGGCCTTAAAGTAGAAGGATATTCGGTTGATGTAACCTATGATGGTGAAGGAGGGCATTTTTAGGCTTCAAGTAGATATTCAGGCAATGTAAAAGATGCTATTGATAAATTTTTAAAAAAGAATGTAGAACTTGCCAAAAAATTCGTTTTTTCTGATACGTAATTACCCGTTTGCCTTTCCAGCTATAAAATCTAAGCCTCACATTCTGCTTGCATTTTTTCTTTCCTTATTCGTCTTTTGTGGTAAAATTAGTATTGCTTTCTATTTAATAAACCCCAAGGGCTTGATTTAATAATCTGTTTTTCCGTTTTTGGTTTTTGCTCTTTCTTTTGAGGCAAAAAGGCAAATTTTGACCGCACCCAAAATTTGCCTTTTTGCTGGCTCTCAAGCGCCAAAATACAAGACCGTTGCAGGCGGCACTTGCGCGTCTTAGCATTGCCACTAAGCGCCAGAAGGCAAATAAGGTTACTTACAAGATGAGGGTTGCCTTAAAAGGAAATCAGCTCAAGCGCCTGCATCCCAAGTATGCGCCAGCAGGCGCATGGGAATAGACTAAATCAGGTGTGCTGAAAAATAGTTCTAACCGAACGATATGCACACCGCCAGATGGAAGAAGAGTTTTTGGGCGAACCTGTGCAGAAGGTCCACTTCCATCCTTACCAAAGAAAAAGCTTGACAGGGACAATTTAAGTGCTACAATTATTAAAAAAGTAACACTAAATAAATATGTCGAAATTATTCAGGTTCGGTATTTCTTTATCTAAAGATCTAATATATAATTTTGACCGGCTAATAAGAGAAAAAGGATATACCAGCCGTTCAAAGGCAATTGGAGATTTAATCCGACAAGAGTTAATTAAAAAAGAATGGCTTGTGAACAAAGAAGTAGCCGCAGCAATAACCCTTGTCTATAACCATCATAAAAGAGAACTCTTAGATAAGATTACAGATATCCAGCATGACTTTCAAAAGATAATTATCTCCTGTCAACATATCCACCTCGACCAAAATAATTGTTTGGAGATAGTTGCCATTAGGGGTAAGCCGAAAGAAGCGCAAAAATTAGCCAATACCCTAAAGGCAATTAAAGGAATAAAACATGCGGCTCTAA
>JAMWCP010000099.1 GCA_023819665.1 Candidatus Omnitrophota bacterium | reverse complement strand
TTTAAAAGGAGGAGCTACTTTATTTTTCACTACTCGGCAACGTACCTTGCCGCCGATAACTTGATCCCCTTGTTTAATTGAGGCAATCCGTCTTAAATCCAGTCTTACAGAGGCATAAAATTTTAATGCCCTTCCTCCAGGAGTAGTCTCGGGATTACCAAACATTACTCCAATTTTCTCTCTTATCTGGTTGATAAATATAACGCAGGTTTTAGATTTACTTATGGCCGCGGTGAGTTTTCTTAAAGCTTGAGACATCAATCTTGCCTGAAGCCCTATCTGGGCATCACCCATCTCTCCTTCAATCTCTGCCCGAGGAGTAAGAGCAGCCACAGAATCTATTACTACCAGATCTACAGCATTGGAACGCACTAATGTCTCGGCAATCTCTAAAGCCTGTTCTCCTGTATCCGGTTGCGAAATAAGTAGTTCTTCTAAATTTACTCCTACTTTTTTGGCATAAGTAGAATCAAAGGCATGTTCTGCATCAATAAAAGCGGCTACTCCACCTTTTTTTTGAACCTCCCGGATAGCAGTTAAAGTTAAGGTAGTTTTACCCGATGCCTCTGGACCAAATATCTCAATTACCCGACCACGGGGAAAACCACCCACCCCTAAAGCTAAATCTAAAGCCAATGAACCTGTAGGAATAGTCTCCACATCCAATCTTACTTGTCCTCCCAACTTCATAATTGCTCCTTTGCCAAATTGCTTTTCGATTTGTAAAAGCGCAAGTTCCAAAGCTTTCTTCCGCTCTAAAGATACCTTCTCCATCTCTTTCTTTATTTCTTTCGTCATTCTGCACCTCCATAAAATTAGAATTATATTTTATAATCTTAAGGTATACCTGTCAAACCATTTTTGTATTAAAACTTTCAAAGAAATAAAAGCGGAAGGGGAAACTATTCTCCAATTATCTGCAGAATCACTGTACGTCTTCTTGGACGGTGATCAAATTCTGCCAGAACTATCTGCTGCCATGTCCCTAGCATTAGCCTTCCTTCTTCAAAAGGAACCACTAACGAAGGTCCCTGTAAAGCTGCTCTTAAATGACTGAATCCATTAGCATCACCCCAGGTATCATCGTGATGGTAGTATCTTTTTTCAGGAATAAGTCTTTCATACAGTTCCTGCATATCCTTTATCATTGCGGGTTCATATTCAAAGGTGGTTATCCCTGCAGTTGAACCCACTACAAAAATAGTAACATTTCCCTTTTTAAGTCCACTGGATCTAAGAATATCTTTAACCCTCTGCGTAATATCCACTAAATCCGGATTTCCTTGGGTATCTAAGATAATTTTTTCAGTTACAATCTTCATAAAGGCAATACATTTATTTTATCGGCTGTTTGAATATTCTCTAATTCAGATAAATCACCGGTTATTTCACCTACGATCTCCACCTCGGAAGCAGGGAGAGGTTTATCGTTTATACTTATGGGAGTCGGTCCAAAAAAGATACATAAGCAACTACCCTCTTGCCAATAGGCAATATCACCGATTTCAACTTCTGTGGTGGGATTTTCTAACTTTAACTTAAGCGGTATCTTAAAATATATCTCCTTTCCCCAGGTATTTACCTTGGCTTCAAATGGCAGGCTTTCATAGATCTTTTTAGCGATTTGAGAATTGTTAAGTCTGCCTTCTATGGTTACTTTAGAAGTAACAAATTTAACTTTCATCCCTTTTTTACCTTCTGCTTAAAAATTATATTTAAAATTATAACATTTTACCCATCAAAAGCAATACTAAAAATATGAATGAAAACAAAATTCTATATTTTCGTTTGAGCAGAGGAAAGTGTCTCGATGAATTACAATTTAGAGAAAGGGTACACTTTCTATCTGAGGGGAGGTATATTTTTCTATTTATATGGGAAACTGTCTGAATAAAAATAAAGTGATTTTTATTCGTTTAAGAAATCTATGCTTATATCAGGCGGGATAGGCCAAAAGACAACTTCTCCGGCTACATCATTAGGGTCAAAATCAAGGGTATTTTGGGTAGGAAACTCTATCTCTAAAACTCCTGAAGACTCACTGATAGTGACTGGATCTGAAAGAGTGCTGGTAACAATAAAATCATTTCCGGATACTTCTAAATCTTCATTAGGATCAGGATTATATGTTTCGCCGCTACCCGAAGGAATAACTATATGACAGAGTGCTTGCTGATTAGAATCTGTTGTGGCTATTCCTAATTGACCACCTGCTATATCTATAGTAGTAGCCGTAGTATAATAAGTAGTTCCGCTTGAAGTAGCCGAACCTTTTACATACATATCTCGACTAAGGGTAATTCTTACATATTTATAGGTACCCGCAGGAATAGAAGTTGCGCTTACATACGAACCTACTTGCGCACCTACGCCTGCTGAAGCAATATCAAACTCCTGCTCTCCCTCTCCTAAAACCACCCAATTTTGTTTATCCGTAGAAATCTCCACTTTTTTAACCGTAACTCTATAAGTAGTGCAACTTCCTTTAAAAGTCTCAGGCTCACCAGGTTTTGCATATACTAAACTATTTGAAATAACCCCTATCGTAAAAACTATAAAAAATATTTTTAGATACGTGATCTTCATAACAATTAATCTGCTCTGCCGATGATTACGCTGACTTCTCCGGTTTTGGTCTCTGTCCATTTTTCCAAAACAACTTTAAAATTTCTCTCCACCCTATCCAAAGTATGCTCTTTTAAATCCGTTTCAGAGTAGGCTTCTTTAGAAAGATTAAATGCCGAAAGAATACTCTTTAAGCTAAAATCAGAAAATGCCAGACTAAAACGAACATCGGAAATATATTCCTGCTCGCCTTTGTTATCATCAAATGTCTTTAGATTAAGCGTGATAAATCTAAATGGTTTGATTTCTCCTCTTAACTGCCAGCCATTCATATCTGAGGATTTTCTATAATTATAATGATAGAAACTACCAAATAATTTAAACCAAGGAAGATATGGTAGTGGTCCACCTATTTCTGTATCAAATC
>JAMWCP010000022.1 GCA_023819665.1 Candidatus Omnitrophota bacterium | reverse complement strand
TTTTTATCGCGTATTAATAAGATTAGCCTCAGTAATTAGGGGATAGGCTCTTAAAAATATTCACATATAGGATTAAAAGGATTTATTCCTTTATAAAATATTATAAGATAGGTTTATATGTGTGTTTTTAGAGAAGATCCAATCTCTTGGTTAATCTCGCTTGATTAACGCATCCAGAAAAACCAGATAAAAGAGGCACCTAAAATAACTGCAGTTAAAGTAAAGGGGATACCGATCTTAAAGAAATCTATAAATCTTACTTTAAAACCTTCTTTACGCAAAATCCCTAAAGTAACGATATTACAGGAAGCACCAAAAGGCGTGATATTTCCACCTAAACAGGTTCCAATTAAAAGACCGAATAGAAAAGGATACATAGATACACCTAAATCTAAAGAAACAAGTTTTGCCACGGGTATCATTGCCATCGTATAGGGAATATTATCCACAAAGGCAGAAACAAGTACCGATACCCCCACAATTAAGACATACGCGAATAATACATTCTTGCCCGCAAAACGACCGATAGAAGCAGCAATATCTTTGATTATCCCTTGGACATTTAAGGTTCCCACTAAAATAAATATTCCTACTAAAAAAAAGAAGGTATACCAGTCTAAATCCTTTTTTAAAGAGATGCTTTCTTTATGATAAAACTTATGCCAAAGAACTCCCCACATTGCCCAGAACAAACAAATCCCCGCTATGCCATAGGTAGGTTTATTTTTTAAAAAGGAAAAAAATACTAAACTTAAAACCATGGCAGAAAGTAGAAGCGTGGGTATCCAGGTTTTAGGTGTGATCTTAAAATCAGAAGGGGCTCTATCTTTATAACGCTTAAAAAATAACCAAAGTACAAAAAAAGCACCTACGGCTCCTAACTCCACGGCAAAAAATATACCCGGACGTGCCCTCATCCAGAAAAAATCATTAAAATTCATTCCTGCTTCCATTGCCAGAATTATGGAAGGAGAATCACCGATCAGGGTAGCGGTACCTTGAAGATTAGAAGAAAGGGATACCCCAATTAAAAGAGGCACCGGATTTATTTCTATAATTTTAGCAATCTTTAAGGCTATAGGTGCGACAATTAAAACCGTAGCCACATTTTCGGTAAAACTAGAGATAAAACCGGAAAGTAAACACACCCCTAAAAATGCCATAGATACATTTTTAGAGTTATTTAATATTTTAGAGGCAAGAAAATGGGGAACCTCTGAGTAGATAAATAGATGCGATAGAACCATCGTTCCTAAAAACACCCCTAAGACGTTAAAATTTATGGAGAAAAAAGCTTCTTTTAAACTGATGGCTCCAATTAAAAAAAGAAGTCCTATCCCACTAAAAACAACCAAAAGAGAATTTATCTTTCTGGTTAAGATAAGAATATAGGTAAGGATAAATATAAAAATGGTTATAGTTTTTAACGATATAAAGGAAGCCATATTAAAGCCAGCCATACCAAAAAGGTGGTAAATAAACCTACAATTAAACCAATCTTTAACCACTTAAAGAAACTAACTTTTATTTTGCGTTCTTTCTCCAAAATCCCCAAAGCCACGATATTGGCAGTAGAACCAATTAAAGTGATATTCCCGCCGAAACAACCTCCAAATAATAATGCCCACCATAAAGGCTTAAGGATAAAACCCAATCCCTCTAAACTTTGAATGATAGGAATAAAAGAGGCGACTAAAACTACATTATCAAGCATGCTTGAACCAAAGGTAGCAATCCATAAGACAAGACCGATTAAATAACCATGCGTGTGTTTCACAACCAGAATCATTTTTTTTGCTAAGACATCTGTAAAACCAGTGTATTTTAATGTTCCTGCTTGAGCAAAAAGTAATAAAAAGAAAAGTAGTGTCCACCATTCAACATCCTTTTCAATAAAAATCCTTGCCCTTCTGTATTTCCATATCATCACTGCTCCTGCAGAGATTAAAGGGGTGATTAAAAGTATGGTATTGTTCTCTAATCCTAAAAATATTTCCAAACGATGATGCAGGGCAATAAAGAATAAGGTTATCCCGAAGATAAAAAGACTAATTTTTAATTCTTTTTCCGGAGGAACAGAGATCAAACGAATAAGCATCTCATTAGCACCCATCTCTTTTATCTGACGCTCAAGTTTCTTTATAGGATTTCGGTACGCGATAAGAAAGATAATAAGCGTAACAAAAAGACAGACAAGCATTAAAGGAAATGCCTTTAAGATAAAATCCTCAAAGGTTAAACCGGATTTCGCAGCAATTAAAATACCGATGGGATTACCTAAAACTGTTCCTGAGGAGCCGATATTGGTAGCGATAATGGAAACAATTACAAAAGGAACAGGTTCTACCTCAAAGTAATCACAGATCTCCAAAACCGCCGCCACCATAAAGATAATAGAAGTAACCTCATCAACAGCACAGGAAAGAAGCGCAGAGATTACCACAATATAAATTACAAACCTTTTGGCAGTAAGATTACGCATCCTTAAAATCAGACTAACAAGCCAGGCAAAAAATCCGCTCTCTTTTAAAAGACCCACCAGGACCATCATTCCGATCAAAAAGATGATAATCTCTAAAGAAGCAAACTTCACTAGATTATCCAGATCAATAGTTTTAGTGAAGAGAAGGATACTTGTCCCTAAAAATGCGAAGCTTAAACGAAAGTCCCAGAAAAAGAGCGTCCCCAGAATAGACAACGAAAATATTCCGATACTTATTGCCTGCTGAGAGCTAAACCCTAAAGAATAAGTAAACCACCCCAGTAAAATAGAAAAAATAAACAGAACCGCTCCTTTAATTAGAGGTCTATTCATTATACAGTCCTATGTCTTTAGCGAATTGCTTTAAGATATCCTCACGGGCCACTATTCCTGTTATCTTTTTCTCTTTATTTAATACAGGAATCCTGCGTACATTCTGGGTAAGCATAATACGGGCTACCTCGCACAAAGTGGTATCTTCATCTACCGTGATAACATCTTTTCGCATAAGTTGTTCCACGGTTAAATCCTGAATATCTAACAGTTTTTTACGGATAATCTTAGGATTTTCTTCGTAGATAAATCTTCCTACACTTTCTAAATACCCAGGGAGAACCGCTTTTAAGATCTCTTTTTCGGTAAACATACCTAAAACTCTTAAATTTTCATCTAAAACCGGTAAACCGCTTATGTGCATCTCTAAAAGTTTCTTAAATGCATCCTTTATTTTGGTACCTTTAGATAAACTTATAATCTCTTTTGCCATAATCTCTTTTATCTTCATTTTTATCTTCCTCCTTTGATATCTATTGGATGATCTGTTTTAGACGAGGATTAAGTTTCAAAAAGATTTTGACTGCCAAATATAATTTAAGTAAATCAAAAGGAAGAAAGGGTAGGAATCCTAAAAGAAATGCCTGCTTAAAACTTAAATTTAAAATGAATTTAAGCCAGCTCGTTCCTGAAATAAGGATAATTATTTCACCTAAAAACATCGAAAAAAACGCCGAAAAGAAATCTATTTTTTTAAAATAAGAAAGCGATCTTCCCACTAAAAAACTACATAAAAGAAAACCTAAAAGATACCCGGTAGTAGGGCCAAAAATATAAAAAATTCCACAGGAAGCAAAAGTAAAGACCGGCACACCCAAGATTCCCAGAAGAAAATAAATCATAATACTTACATAAGCCACAGTTTCTCTCAAAAGAGCAGCACTTAAAAGTACAAAGAGTGTCTGAAAGGTAATAGGAACAGGAGTAAATGGCAAAGGTATACGTACATGTGCTGATAAAGCAATAGAAATTACAGAAAGACACACTAAAATTATTCGTGAAACTATTTTACTAGTAATTATCTCTTTGGTTAGGATAGACTCTTTCATTTTAAAAAAATATACCTCAATACAAAAAGAAAACTAAAAAAATAGATAAACCAGGAAACATCTTTTGCCTTACCACAAACTAATTTAAGTATAGTATAACTGATAAACCCAAAGGCGATCCCCTCGGTAATACTTAAAGTAAGGGGCATAATCAAAATTGTAATAAAACAAGGGATAACTTCTGTATAATCATACCAGTTTATATGGGTAATACTATTTAACATCAAGGCTCCCACCATAATTAAGGCAGGAGCAATTACCGGATAAAGAATGACTCCCTCTGATATCTTATAACCTCCACCTACCATTCTTATTAAGGGATAGAAAAATAAAGCAATTATAAAACAGATACTTGTAAAGACATTACTTAATCCTGTCCTTCCTCCACAGGCAATGCCGGAGGTACTTTCTATATAACTGGTGATAGTAGAAGTACCTAAAAGGGCACCTTCTACTGTTCCTACGGCATCGGACAGCAGAGCTTTCTGAGCACGCGGTAACTTTCCTTCTTTGGTAATAAAACCTGCTTGTTTTCCTACTCCAATTAGTGTACCCACAGTATCAAAAAGATCAAGAAAAAATAAAACAAAGATTACCACCAGCATATTTATCCCACCTTTAAATACGGAAATAATATCTAACTTTAAAAAAGTAGGTAATATCGAAGGTGGTTTACTTAATATTCCTTCAAATTTTATTATCCCCAGAATTATCCCTAAGATAAGATTAAATAAAATTCCCCAAAGAATTGCACCTTTTATCCGACGGGATAAAAGTATGCCCATAAAAAGTGTACCTACTATAGAAAGGACAACTACCTTTGATTTCAAATTACCCAAGGTTACCAGGGTAAAAGGATGACTGGTGATTATTCCTGACCACTGCAGACCTATCATGGCAATCAAAAGTCCAATTCCGGCGGCGATTGCCTGTTTTAAAGAATCGGGAACCGCTTCAATTATCCGCTGACGAAAAGAGAATAAAGAAGCAAAAATAAAAATTACTCCCGATATAAAATTTGCTCCTAAGGCGATCTGCCATGAAACATTCATACCTAAACATACTGTATAGACAAAAAATACATTATGTCCCATTGCCGGTGCTAAAGCAATCGGATAGTTGGCTAATATTCCCATCAGAAGAGTAGCAATACAAGAAGCAATACAGGTAGCGGACATCACTGCCCCGAAATCCATTCCTACAATACTTAATATGGCGGGCTGAACAAAGATAATATAAGACATTGTCATAAAAGTAGTGATACCCGCAACCATCTCGGTATTTAGATTTGTTTTATTCTCTTTTAGATGAAATAGTTTCTCTAAAACTTGCATATCTTTACTCTCAATAAATAATTCTTAACATAATCTCCATCGCAATACAGCTGGCTAATCCTGTACTTAGATTATCATCTATAATGGAAAAAAGCTCTACTATAGCCGCTACCCCTCCTGCAATGACAATGACAATTAGGGGTAATTTTATAGGTGTAAGTAAATTTAATAAATAACCACTTACTAAACAAATTCCCCAAAAGGCAACCGTTCCTTCTAAAGTTTTATTTTTTATTTTTATATGTCCAAAGTATCTTCCTGTTATACTAGCAGCGATATCGCCAAAAATTATAAAAAACACCGAGTATATAACTACTTCCTTTTTAAAAATCCATACTGTAATAGTTAAAAATAAAAGAAAAAAAGTGGTATTTAGAAAACGATGACGCTCTTCTTCCTTTAGAATTAATCTAAATCTTTTAAATAACCAGACATTAAAATTTGAATTTAAAAACCGTAGCAGTTCTATCAAGATAAAGAAAACTAATACATAAAAACTACACTGTGAAGTAATACTTTGAGAATCCGTAGTAATATAGATAACTGGGAAAATCAACCCTCCTATACGCCAGATTTTTCTTGCTATCAGGTTGGCCATTTAACTGCTTTATCTTTTATTTTCTCCCATATCGGACGAGTAATCTCCTGTATTCCTTTGGCATACTCATTTAAACCATCTGCAATCTTACCGTTTAAAAATAGATCTGCTCCTTCGTGGGTGGGGCGCGCACCTGTATTTTG
Organism: Candidatus Omnitrophota bacterium; assembly: GCA_023819665.1. Taxonomy (GTDB): domain Bacteria; phylum Omnitrophota; class Gorgyraeia; order Gygaellales; family JAMWCP01; genus JAMWCP01. The sequence goes on along the minus strand of JAMWCP010000022.1, from coordinate 11,279 downwards.
AACTACTCGGCGCAAAATTTCAGGTTGATCAATAATCATACATGGGGTAAGTAGATTATCGGTGAATGGTTGAAACTGACGTAATAAACGCATAAAGGGTGAACTTAATGCCTCTCTTAAAGACTTCTCTTTTATATTATCTACAGCAAAATGCACAAAAGCACAGGGTTCCACATCTCCCTTATTGTTTATATGAACATATCTACGACCCGCAGCAATACAACCTCCTACAAAAGGACCATCGTTCCAGAAATCACCAATAAAGATAGGCAGCTTCTGACGGATCTCACAGATTTTAAGGTAAAGCTTGTGTCTCTGTTGAGGAGTGGCCATCAATTCTATATCGGGATCCTTCCCAATAGGTAAGAATTGGAAAAACCAAATAACAAAACAACCTTTATCTAACAACATCTTAAAGAATTCATCGGAAGTAATCTCTTCACTATTAAAACGAGTCTGGGTAACCGAGGCACCAAAGAAACATCCTGTTTCTCTTAAGTTATCCATTGCTTGCATTGCTTTTTGGAAAACACCTTTACCTCTCCTTCTATCAGTGGTCTCCTCAAAACCTTCAATACTTATCATTGGCGCAACATTACCGAGTTTGGCTAAAATCCCCGCTATTTTCTTATCAATCAAGGTTCCATTGGTGTACACCTGAAAATAAACATCTGAATGTTTTTTGTAAACCTTAAACATCTCCTCATACACAAACATCTCTCCACCTTGGGTAACAATAAAGTATATCCCCATCTCTTTTGCTTCTCTCAGAATTCTATCGATCAATTCTATAGAAAGGTCGTCTTGCTTGGTATAGCGCCGGGTAGAACAACCTACACAGTTTAAATTGCAGCGCATCGTCGGACTTAAAACTAAAAACCAAGGAGGAGAAAATCCATATTTTTCGCTGTATTCCTTATTTTTAGTTACTCCTCTAAATATAGCATTCACAAAGAAATTCTTTATAAGTTTACGCTTACAAGTAGGATTAAGCTCTTTCAATATCCTTCTTACTAACTCAATAGAAGGATGCTCGGTTGTAAAATAATTTCTTATCTCCTTTATTGCCTTTTGCACAATGGGGTCTTCTCTTACCAAAACTCTCTCTGCAATATAGGTAAGTTTTATAATATTCTTATTAGAAAGACGCGTGAGAAAAGAAGGTATAAAGATAATGATAAATTCAAAAATTTTACTTTTTAAGTGTTTCATTTCCATCTCTTAGTTAAAAAATAGGGTTAAGTCTCGCCTGGCAAAGAATAGTCTCGCCAGGCAAATTCCTTAACCCTTTTAAAATAAAGTTTATTCCTTGGCAATAGCTAAAGTAATGATTCCCGCCAGAATCAAAAATGGGCCAACACAACCTTTTATCACAAGAATTAAATCTTTCCACCAAACCACAATTGCCCATACACCTAACACCAAAAAAACCACGCCCAAAATAACTTTAAGGATTGTAGAAATAATTTTACCTATCTCTATCTTCTTCTCCTCTTTCTTCTCTTCGGTTTTGACTTCTTCCGCCATTCCCACACCTCCTTTCTACTTTAGTAGTTCTCTTGTTGAGGTCTACTTTTCCACCGCCGATGTATCCAGCTCCACTCTTCAGGATAACGTCGAATGTATGTCTCAATTATACCAGTAAGTTCTTGAATATTCAAGAGAATTGTCTCATCCAACGTCCTGGCTAATTTTATCTTATACTCAGGCTCAAACACAACTCTGTAAGTAGACGGTGAACTATGCAAGATAAAACACGGTAAAATTGATGCCCCTGTTCTTAAAGCCAGAACCACCGGGCCGGTAGCCGTAGCTGCCTTTTTCCCAAAAAAATCCACAAACACACCTCCGCTCCCAAAGTTCTGATCAAGTTGGATACACAAAATTTTACCTTCTCTTAATACCCTTAAAGATTCCTCTACGCAGAACTTCCGCGGTTGACTGTATATTGTATTTATCCCCAAAGCTCTTCGTTTCTCACTAAAAATCCTCTCTACCTTTTCATCCCGCATCCTGCGCATTATCCCATATACGGGATAACCCTCTAAACTCAACTTCGATAAAAGAAGAGGAAAATTACCAAAATGAGCAGTTAAAAGGATCACCCCTTTTTTTCTACTTAAACATGCTTTTAAAATCTCTTCTTTCTCAAAAGACACTCTTTCTTTAATCAGATATGGCCTCTGAAGGAGAAACATAAATTCTATTCCTTCTTGAGCCATAAACTTAAAAGATTTTTTGACTATTCTCTTTCTCTCTAAAAGACTCTTTTCTTCACCAAACGCAAGTTCTAAACTCTCCAAGGCAATCCGTCGGTGTCTACCTGCCAGATAATAACCCAAATTCGCTACCCTACCTGCAAAACCATAAAGAAACCTTTTGGGTAAAATCCTAATTATCAAAGAACAGAAAATCAACGCTAACCAGCCACCGGTACGGCGAATAGATTTATTTATTTTTTTAAATAACATTTAGAAATTTTAACAAAAATTTATTAAATTTCAAGAAAAATTGTAAGGGGATTATAATTTATAGCCGATTTTACGTAAAAATTCCTTACGCCAGATAACATCCTCCTGTTCTTCCCTTCCTTGGGGGGAAAATCCATCGATCACTCCTAATATACCTCTGCCATTTTGACTTTGGACTACTATCACCTCCACAGGATTAGCAGTCGCACAAAATATCTGACAAACTTCCGGAATATTCTTAATAGCATTTAATACATTTATGGGATAAGCATTTCTTAAAGCTACAATAAAACTATGTCCTGCCCCTATACTTAGAGCATTCTGAGCACATATCTCTTTAAGGTCAGGGTCGTTTCCTTCTATACGTACCTTACAGGCGCCCGAAGACTCTACAAAAGCCAAGCCAAATTTTATATGAGGGCTGCTTCCTGCCAAAACTTCATAAAGGTCTTCTACAGTTTTGATAAAATGGGCTTGTCCCAAGATAATATTTACATCCTGGGGTTTTTCAATCTTAATTAATTTCAACTCCATAGATCAATCCTCCTGTTTTTTATATTTCTTTCTTTTAGCCGGAGATTCCATATGCACTACTATATCCGTCACTTTAGGAAAAGCTTTTTTTATTTTATCTTCAATCTCATAACTTATACAGTGGGCTCTATCCATATGCATATCCGATTTAACCAATACATGCAGATCCATATGGATATCATCTTGCCTTCCACGTGTCCTTATCTTATGACAACCTAATACCCCATTTACTCCCTTTACTATCTTTTCAATCCTCTCTGTCTCGATAATTGCGGTATCACATAGTATACGGGAACTTTCTTTAAGGATCTTTAAACCTAAAGAGGCAATAAAAAAAGTAATCAAAAAGGAAGAAAAAATATCCATTAAGGGAAAACCCAACTTAACGGAAATTAAAGTAATAATTACCAAAATAGAAGTTAATATATCAGAACGGCTATGATAGGAATCCGAGATTAGAATATCACTATTTAATTTTTTCCCTTTTTGGTATTCATATTTGGATACAAAGATATTTATAATTATGGTTATACCCATTATAATAAAACTATAAATATTTACCTCTGGAATAAGCGGCTTAAATAACCTCTGGATAGCGTGTAATAAAACATTAAAGGCAATTATAAAAAGAATTACCGCAATCATCACACAGGCAAAGGTCTCATATTTTTTATGCCCATAGAGATGTTCTTTATCTGCGGGTTTAGCGGCAAAGCTTACCCCGATTAATCCCACAATATTAGATGCACCGTCAGAGAAAGAATGAAAGCCGTCGGCAATCATACTTACGCTCTTTATAAAATAACCGAAAATTAGTTTGATTAGAGCAATTAACCAATTTAATCCCAGAATAAAGATAAGGATCTTTCTTATCAGATTATAATTTTGCATTTTTTATTATACTATACAGAAAGATTATTCCTAATAAAAAAGGAAATAATATTGGATAACGATTATAAAAACTAAAATGTGTATCTTTTTTTATTTTTATCTCGCGAGTAAGTGCTCCTTCTATAAATATATCATTACCTGTTTTATCTTTAAGAGTAAAGAGCTCTCCGAAGGGCGAAATAAATGCTGAAATTCCTGTATTGGCACAACGTAAAAGATAAACACGGTTCTCTACTGCTCTAAAAACTGAAGCCATCAGATGTTGCAAAGCAGCAGGACTCCTACCAAACCAAGCATCGTTAGTAATATTTACTAAAAATTCTGCTCCCTGCCGAACAAATCCTCTGGATAGATGAGGGAAAAGATCTTCAAAACAGATCAGAACGGAAAATTTAGTGGGAGATAGGTGATAATGATAAGAAGTAATTATGGTAAATACAGTGTAATCTTTACCTTTACTAAAATCTCCAATGGGTACCATTGCTTCTAAAAATGAAAATATTTTTTTTAAAGGAATATATTCTCCAAAAGGCACCAGATGCAACTTTTGATAAAATTGAGGAGGGTTCTTTTCATCTATAATAAGTTCAGCCGTATTATAATACCGTCCTTCTTGATAAGATACAATCCCAAAAAGAACTGGTTTTCTAATCTCTCGGATAAACTCTAAAAGTCTCATATAGTATAGAGGATCTTTGCCTTTTATTCCCGGTAGACTTGCCTCCGGCCAAATAATTAAGTCAGGATCTTCTTTTAAAGACTGTAGAGTCAATTTAAAATATCGCTCAATAATAAAATCTCCTGTATATTCCTGCCATTTTAGTTCCTGCGGAATATTGCCCTGAATCAGTGATACCTTCAAAGGAAAACCATTCCTCTTCCATTTTGTTCCGATAGAAAACAGACAGTAATTTCCGTAAAGGAGCGCAAAAATTATAAATAAAAAAGTAAATAGGCCGTACTTAATCTTTCTAATTAAAGAAGTTCTTTTTTGAATCAGATAATATAGATTTATATTTACCAACATAACTGTAAAAGAGATTAACCACACTCCACCTATATCTGCTAACTGAATCAGAACAATATTCTTATACTGAGAATAACCCAAAAGCGCCCAACCAAAACCTGTAAATAAATAACTACGCAAGTACTCTGTCAACACCCACACGGTAGGGATAAATAATATAGAGTAACCCATATGAAAGGAAGAGGTTAAAGAAAAGATAAAACCAAAAATACCAAAATACAAGGCTAAATATAAAATTAAAGCAACCATTCCAACTAAAGTTACATGAATAAGCCAATAGATAGTAATACTCCAAAAGACAACACCTGTAATATAACTGAAAAAAAATGCTCTCTTTTTAGATTTATTTTTAATTGCAAAAAAAAGAGGGATAAATCCTAACCACACAAAAATATCACTAAATCTAAAAGGATAGAAACTTAAACCTAAACTTATAGCCGAAAGTAAAAGTAAAAAGATATCCTTTATCATCGCCGGGAGATGTTACGATAATAATTGTAATGAATAATTTCTTCTAAACTCCTCTTTGAAACATGCAGAACTCTAAAATTATCTTTCCAGTATTTAGGAGAGTCAATAAATTTCTCTATCTGAGGTTTTTCATCTTTATAACCTAAAGAAATTATGGAATCAACCCGTATATGAGAGGGAACCTTTAAGAGAAAAGCGATATTTTCCCTTTCAATTGAATGCATCCAACAACTACCTATATCTTTTGACCAGGCAAAAAGTAAAATATTTTCTACCGCTGCTCCTACATCATAAGCAAAATATTTTTGATCTGCTTTCTTCATATCTACCAATATCGCAATATAAGCCACCGGTCTCTTGTCCAAAGGGAGATCGCCTTGAGGAGAAATGTAAGCAGCCCCTTTTAAATAAGAAAAAAATTGAGAACACAATTCTTTATTATTAACAATAATATATTCGATAGTCTGTAGATTTCTCGCCAAGGGGGCTAATCTTGCACAGTTGACCATCTTTTTTAATAAATTTAAAGCAATGCTTCTTTTTTTAAATCTACGGATTCGACGTTGAATAATTACTCTATAGATTCCTTCCATGACATTTTTTAAATTTTATAGGCTTGCCTGTAATAGGATCTATCTTACCACAAGGGCAGGGCTCGTTTCTCCCCACCTTGGTAATATTTCCCGAAGGAGAAGAAACTATCCCCTCCGAGACCGCTTCTCTCTTCAAAGAAGGACTCTTAAAGCGCTCTGCTTGTGGATGCATAAAGTTCTGATGAAGATTACTAAAGACTCCCTTAAAAATCGTGGTTTTTAAAGGTTGTATTTTAAAAAGAATTTCGATACTTTCTTCTCTTATCCTTCTAATCATTTCTTCAAAGCTTAAAAACGCTTCCGTACGGTATTCTATCAATGGATCTTTTTGGCCATAAGCTCGCAAACCAATCCCCTCTCTTAGTTCATCCATAGCATAGAGATGATCCTTCCACCTAGAATCAATAATCTGTAAGAAAACATCTCTTTCTAACTGGCGCAATATCTGAGGACTAAATTCCTTTTCCTTTTCTTCATAAATCGAAACTAATTTCTGATAAAGAAAATCCTTCAAATTACTCATCGATAAATTCTCTATCTGTTTAGTTTCGAATCTTATTCCAAATTTCAATCGTATAACCTCTAAAAGAGTCTCTCTATTTGAATAATTAATACTTTCTTTATCAATGTAAATATCTAGAAGATTATCCAATATCTCAGATATACCTTCTAAAATCTCATCTTTTAAAGATACCCCCTCAAGAATCTGACGACGTTGAGTATAAATAATCTCTCTTTGTTTATTCATTATATTATCGTATTCTAAAAGTTGCTTTCTTATTTCAAAATTATTCTGCTCAACTCTCCTTTGAGCAATCTCGATGGATTTAGTAACCCAAGGATGTTCAATCCGCTGCCCTTCCTCTAAACCAAGTTTATCCATAATCCTAATTAATCTATCTGAACCAAAAAGTCGCATTAATTCATCCTCTAAAGAAATATAGAAACGGGAGGAACCGGGATCTCCCTGTCTTCCTGCGCGACCACGTAATTGGTTATCGATACGCCTGGCTTCATGACGTTCTGTGCCAATCACATGTAACCCCCCTAAGCTCACTACCTTTTTATGCTCCTCTTCGGTTTCTTTTTTAAACTTATCTAAAAGTATCTGATATTGTCGAATGTATTCTGAAAACTCCTGAATGGACTTTTGTTTTAAAAGATTCTTGGCTAAATATTCAGGATTCCCCCCTAAAAGGATATCCGTTCCCCTTCCTGCCATATTGGTAGCAATGGTTACCGCATGAAACCTTCCTGCTTGGGCAATAATCTGGGCTTCCATCTCGTGATATTTGGCATTGAGAACCTGATGGGGAATCCCCCTTTTTTTAAGCATCTCGGAAAGTCTCTCGGACTTTTCAATAGAAATTGTTCCTACCAAAACAGGTCTGCCCTTTTTATAAAGCTCTACAACCTCTTCCACCACCGCATTAAATTTTTCTTTTTCTGTTTTATAAATACAATCCGGATAGTTGGTACGAATGAGTGGACGGTTAGTAGGAATCACCACTACATCCAATCCATAAATAGCTCTAAATTCATTCGCTTCAGTAAAAGCAGTTCCTGTCATCCCTGCCAGTTTTTCATACATTCTAAAATAATTCTGAAAGGTAATAGTAGCTAAAGTCTGATTTTCTCTCTCTATCCTTAATCCTTCTTTTGCTTCAACTGCTTGATGTAAACCATCTGACCAACGTCTACCTGGCATAAGTCGCCCGGTAAATTCATCTACAATTATTACCTTACCATCTTTTATTACATAATCTACATCGCGATGAAAAAACTCTTTCGCTCTTAATGCCTGTAAAGTATGATGTCGATACTCAATATTCTCTATCGTATGCATCCCTTCGATACCCCATAATCTACAGGCTTTCTTTTCACCCTCTTCAGTCAAAGAGATAGTCCTTGCTTTTTCATCGGCTAAATAATCAAAACCCGCAGATATATCTTTTCCTTTATATTTTGCCTCTATCTCATCTTTTTCGGTAATTCGTCTTCCTTTTAATTGTTCAGCAATCCTCTTGGCAGTATAATACTTCTCTGTAGATTCTTCCGCCGGTCCTGAGATAATTAATGGTGTGCGTGCTTCATCAATCAAGATAGAATCTACCTCATCTACAATCGCATAATAGAAAGAACGCTGGACTAAATCTTCAATTCTATATTTCATATTATCTCTTAAATAATCAAAACCAAATTCGTTATTTGTACCATAGGTGATATCACAGTTATACGCCTGCCTCCTTTCTATATCATCCATCTCATGTTGAATTACCCCTACAGTTAATCCTAAAAATTCGTAAACAGGCCCCATCCAATCTCGGTCGCGACGTGCTAAATAGTCATTTACAGTAACAATATGAACACCTCTACCCAAAAGAGCATTAAGATAAGCGGGAAGGGTTGCTACTAAGGTTTTTCCTTCTCCAGTAGCCATCTCAACAATTTCTCCTTCGTGCAGAGTTATCCCACCCAAAATCTGAACATCAAAATGACGCATACCAATAGTGCGTCTAGCTGCTTCTCTTACCACGGCAAAGGCTTCTACTAATATCTCTTCAAAAATTTTATTCTGTGTTTCCTTAATCTTCTTTTTTAGTCTATCCTTCTCTGTCTCTGTAGTAGAGTTAATAAATTTCTCTTTTAACTCCTCAATCTGTGGCTGATATTCTTTTGATTTCTTTAAGACATAGTCTTTAAAAATATTGGTTTTCTCCTTTAACTGACTATCAGAAAGTTTACTTACCTGTGGCTCCAGTTTATTTACTGCCTCTACCAAAGGAGCTAAGTTAATTATCCTGTTTACAGAAATCAAGGGCATCTCCGCATGAAATATAATATTTAAGGAAGGGAAATGCTTCCTTAAATAATTCTGTTTTATCTTTATATTTCTATTTTTAAACCAACCTAACATCTACTTTTTAAATTTGCCTTCAAATATGCTTCAATAAAATCATCGATCTTACCATCCATAACCGCATCTACATCTGAAGTTTGAAAATCCGTACGATGATCCTTAACTAAATTATAAGGATGCATAACATAGGAACGAATTTGACTGCCCCATTCAATCTTTTGTTTAACTGCCCCTACTTTACGGGTTAGTTCCTCCTCTTTCTTCTGTCTTTCCAATTGGTAAAGCCGTGCCTTTAGTATTTTTAAAGCGGTCTGTTTATTTTGATATTGAGAGCGTTCATTTTGACAAGAAACCACAATCCCTGATGGTAAATGCGTTATCCTTACTGCTGTATCAGATTTCTGCATATGTTGACCTCCAGGTCCTGAAGAACGAAAAGCTTCGATCTTCAGATCTTTCTCCGGAATATCAATATTAATATCTTCTTTTATTTCCGGGATAACATCTACTGAAGCAAAAGATGTGTGTCGGCGTTTATTTGCATCGAAAGGAGAAATCCTTACTAATCTATGCACTCCTCTTTCACTTTTAAGTTGACCATAGGCATATTCCCCCTCTATTAAAACTGTAACATTCTTTATCCCTGCTTCTTCGCCGGCAAGAATATCTATAGTTTTAGCGACATAACCCTTATCTTCAGCATAACGTAAATACATTCTTAAAAGCATCCCCGCCCAATCGCAAGCCTCCACTCCCCCTGCACCTGCATTTATACTCAAAACGGCATTATTCTTATCAAACTCTTCTCCTAAAAGAGTAACAAATTCTAATTCATCTATTTTTTTTAACAAACGCTCAAGTTCTATATTTATCTCTTTTATAAGAGAAGTATCTTCTTCTTTTATAATCCCTACTAACTCTTTTAACTCTTTGAATTTATCATATATATCCTGCCAAGGCTGAATGGTATTTTTTAGACTTTTCAATTGTGCTACTATTTGATTGGCTTCCACATCATTCTGCCAGAAAGAAGGATGTGACATCTTGATGGATAACTCATCAATGATCTGTTTTTTCTTGTCTACTTCAAAGATACCCCCTTAATTCTTCTATAAGTTTATCTATTTTTATTGATTTTTCTTTTATTTGATCTAGCATATTTCCTCCATTTAAAATTTTATACAGCTTTAATTCCTTTTAGCATCAAAATAAATTCTTCTTTATTATCAGAGAAGTTGATAGCTTCTTCTTCAGAAATTTTACCTTCTTTTACCAATTTTACTAAAGATTGATTAAATGATTGCATTCCAAATACTGCCCCCTCCTCAATATACCGCGGTATCTCCCACACCTTACCTTCCCGGATTAACCTACTAATAGTAGGGGTAAGTAACATAACCTCACACGCAGGTATTCTTCCTGGTTTATCCTTTAAGGGAACCAATCTTAAGGAAATCACACCCTTTAAAAGGTAGGATAACTGAATACGTACCTGCTCCTGTTGATGGGGAGGGAAAAAATTTACTATTCTCTCTACGCTTTGGCTAGCATTTATCGTATGTAAAGTACTTAAAACCAATAAACCGCTCTCAGCGGCAGTTAAAGCAGAAGACATAGTTTCACAATCACGAATATTTGCTATAAATATTACATCCGGACTCTGCAGGGTAAAAGCGCGCAGAGCAGCTGCATAAGAAGGTACATCCAAACCTAATTCTCTCTGATTAATAATTGATTTCTTATCTTTAAAAGTAAACTCAATAGGCTCTTCAATGGTAAGTATATGTTTATAGGCGTTATTATTTATGTACTCTATCATACTCGCAATGGTAGTAGACTTCCCGCTGCCTGTGCTACCCGTTAAAAGAACTAAACCGCGGTTTTCTAAAGAGAGGGTCTTTAAGACCTCTGTAGGTAAATTAAGTTCATCAAAATTCTGGATTGCCTCTCGAACATTTCTTATCACAATCGAATAAGAATTTCTCTGAGTAAATATACTCACGCGGAAACGACGATCAAATTCTTTTAAATATAAAGCAAAATCTATATCTAATTTCTCGCTCAAAGTCTCTCTCTGTTGAGGTGTAGTTATCTCCTCTACTGCATTCTCTACATCTTCGGTTGTTAAAGTTTTATCTGAAAAAGGGACAACTCTCCCATCTACTCTTAAACGTGGAACTCCCCCTGCGCGATAAAACAGATCGGAAGCATCTCTCTCTACCATTATCTGTATAAGTTCCTTGATATTCATATTCCCTCCTATTTTATATGTTTATTTTATTATACTACCTGTTCTTTAATTTGTCTTTCTATTTCTAAAAGTTTCCTCTTTATCTTTCTACCCCAAATATATCCACCCAATTTCCCATTAGAACAAATAACCCGATGGCATGGAATAATTAGAGGAAAAGGGTTACGCTTTAACACCTGAC
>JAMWCP010000098.1 GCA_023819665.1 Candidatus Omnitrophota bacterium | reverse complement strand
GCATGGGGTCCATGAACGATTGATAGAACTTCTTGGGAAGAATGTATCGGGCAAACTCTTTGATGAATTTCGGGCAACAAAGCTCCTTACTCTTTTGCGAATGGGAGCCGGAAAAGATGAAAAGAAAGCAATTGAGACAAAAATAATACGGGATCTTTTCTTTGAAAGCCTCGATTTCCCGCGGTTAACAGAGGAAAGGGTTATAGCGTCAGCCATTGCTCAGGGAGTAAAAGATGGATTATTTGCTTATGCCTTGAAGAACAAAGTTCTGGAGGAAGATGGAAAGTATTCTGTGAAACAGAGGGATGCAATATTTGGACGGACGGTATCAGTAGATGAGATCGATCTTGATTCAGGTTTGATCCTGTTACCTGAATGCATTATTCAGGAAGTACCTCCAGGGCCAGAACCTACGCCTCCTGGACCAATCCTCCCGGGCCCCACTTCACCAGAATCTATACCTCCTGGTCCGCGACCGCCTGAGTCGGGAAAGATTACTGTGGTTAGAATAGACATGACGGTAAATAAGCAGGCCCTATACAAAACTTTCAACGCCCTCGGTAATTTGGCGGATATGGCCGGTGAGATAAAATTAGGTGTGGAAGCCCAAAGTAAAGAGGGATTTGACCGCAACCGTCTCCGCAACGCCGTCAAAGAACCGCTGGAGGAATCAGGAATTGAGCTAAAGATAATAGAAACCTAAAATATAGATACGCTATAAATATTTCATAAAATTAAAGTTTTATTTGGAACTGCCCCCATTTTCAGAATAAAAATTATATATTTGGGAAAATACAATTTGGAGGTTATAAATGGATCTTAGTTACGGACAGAAATCGTTACATGAATTAGTTAAAAAAGCATATGTGGGGGAAGTAATGCTTCCAGATTTTCAGAGAAATTTTGTATGGGATAGGTCTTCTATAGAAGAATTAATAGAATCGATTTTGAGTAATTTATTTATTGGGACTTTTCTAATTTTACATACATTCCCAGGGAAGGAGCCTTTTAAAACTATTTTTGTTTCAGGTGCAGAGAGTATTAATCCTAACATTGAAGCAAAGCCTAATATTATTATACTTGATGGGCAACAACGTTTAACATCCCTTTTTTATGCAATATATGTCCCTAATATTCCTTTAAAGAATACCACAAAACCTTACAAATTTTTTATTAATTTAAATAAATTAGCACAAAATAATATTGATGAAGCAGTTTTTAGTTATTCTATAGAAGATTGGAAATATAAAAAATTACTTAAAAACAATAAAGATTTTAATATAAGTAAATTAAAAGATGAATATATTATGCCATTAGAAATGTTTAAAGAGCAATCATCCTTTTATCATTTATGGTATACTGAATTTTCAAACTTATTTTCTGATGATAATGAAAAAGAGAAAATAAGGAGTTTTTTAGATCGTATTTTTAATTATAAAGTATATACTCTTTCACTTTCCTATGATTTTAATAATTATCCAGAAAAAATTGTTTCTCTTTTTGAGAGGCTTAATAGGACAGGGGTTAGGCTTTCAACCTATGATTTACTCATTGCTAGAATGTATAAATTTATAAATTTACGGGAAGAATGGGAGGCAATATTTGATAATATTGAGAATTATCAGAATATTAAAAAACTTGCAAATTTTAGAATAGATAATACTGACGTCCCATTTACATTAATTAAAGCCTTGATATTATCTAAGGGAGAAAGTATTAAAGATAGTGACCTTATAAAAATTGATAATAATATTTTAAATAAAAAAGAGTGGGAAAGACTAGTAGATATTTCAGAGAAAAAAGCCTTAAATAGAATTTTTGATCTAAATTATTATGGCATTAATGAAGATATTAATAGGTGGCTACCTTTCTCTACAATGTTAATTCCTATAATTGCTTTGTATTTAGCTTTTGATCATCCAGATATACAAAAAATAAACAGATGGTATTGGAGTGTTGTATTTTCTGAGAGTTATTCTAGTGGAGTAACCTCAAAAATTATAAAAGACTTCAAAGAAATGTGTAAATGGTTTTATGATGACTATGCGGAACCTGAGATAGTGAAAGAATTTAAAAAAGATATAGAGATGAAAAGATTTTCACTTAAAGATAAAAAGCAGGCACAGAGTTCATTATATAAAGGGATAATGAACTTAATATTTATGAATAAACCTTTAGATTTTTATCAACCTGAAGATATATCATATAATGAATTAAATGACCATCATATCTTCCCTAAAAATTTTATAAAGGAAAAAGAGGTTAATGTTGATGTAGATATTGTATTGAATAGAACATTAATATTAGATAGGACGAATAAGAAAATATATAATAAAAGTCCTGCTGATTACCTTGACGAAATGATTGAGATTCAAATGGAAAAAAAACTTTCTAGAAATCAAGCAGAAGAAAAGGTAAAAGATATTTTAAAGAAACATTTTATTAATGAGGAAATGTATGAAATTATGAAAAATACATCTTTGGATAAATCAAAAGAAGAAATTAAAAATAATTTTGATAGGTTTATACAATTAAGAGAAAACCTAATTTTAGAAAGAATTAGAGAACTATTGAGTTAAGGATTTGAAGTCAAAGCTAAAAACTAAACTATATACTTTGCAATATAAAGGTGAGGAAACTCCAGAAGAAAAAATCTTTGCTATTGCATTTTAACGACACCGTTTTCCCTGGTGAAACCTTCAGGGTCTGAAGAAGGGGAATTTCATTGAGGAGTGAGCGGATGGAGGATCGGCAGATTAGGGTAGCCCTTCAGATTTACCTCACCCTGGTAGTCCTCATTATTTTTTCTTTTACCCGAGAGTTGACCGTTTTTTTAATAGGGATACTCCTTGCCAATGGACTGGCTTATGCCTTTATGCCAGCCTTAAATTCCATATCATCGCTGATGATTAGTTTGATTTATGGATCCGGCGGAAAAGACAATTCCTATGAGGGGCGGTTTTATCAGAGAGATCTGGATCAGGCAAGAAAGATGGTCAGGGAGTCGAGATGGGACGAGGCTATTTCTTGCTACCGGAAGATTGTCAAACAGGCTCCGGAAAAAGTCGAAGCGAGGTTCGAACTTGCAAAGGTCTATCAGATCGCTGGGTATACGGGATTGGCTCTTCTGGAATATGAAACTATAAAG
>JAMWCP010000097.1 GCA_023819665.1 Candidatus Omnitrophota bacterium | reverse complement strand
ACTTATGATGAAATGGAGCAGTCTAAAAAGGCATTCGAATATTATTCCCGAGCAATAGAAATAGACCCTTATTGTATAAAAGGGTATTGTGCTCTTGCATTAATTTATGGTGAAGAAAAAAATCATAAAAAAGCAATGGAGTTAATCCAAAAAGCCCTTGAATTAGATCCAAATAACGACGTTATTCATTGGACAATAGGAAACTTATATAGATACAAGGTACAATACGATAAAGCAATAGAAGCATTTAAAAAAGCTATCGAAGCAAATCCCTGGGAACCTAAGAATTACGATAGCTTAGCTAATGCTTACGAATGTAGCACTAAATTTAAAGAAGCAATAAAAGTTTGGGGGAATCTTTCTACACTTGATCCATATTTTGAATCAGATATTTTTCCAGAGCACTTAAATAGATTAAAGCTGATATCTAAATGGAAATTATCTCCACTATACTATCTAATGTTAAAAGGAGAGATGATATTCAAGAAAATAATTTATGAATTAAAAGTTAGGGGTTGGTGGATAAAGCGGCGCGGGTTAGATGGAAGAAAATATCCAGCAAATTAATTTAAGAGAAAAAATTTTAGCACTCTTGATAGATTATTGTGTTTGCTTCGCAATATTATTATTCTGTATAGTTATTATGTTATTACTTTGTATGGTATCTGAGATATTAACGAATAAAGAAATTGAATTCAATCCTAAAGCTGGTCAATGTATAAGTTTAATCGGCCTGGGTTTATTTATGAGTTTATCATTTGGATATTATTCTCATTTTCTGAAAAGAAGAGGACAAACATTGGGTGAAAGGATTGCTGGAATTCAGGTAATCCCAAAAAGAGGAGAAAGAATTAGCTTATTTTCCGCATTAAAAAGATGTTTCTTTTTTATTCCTCCTTTTGTAATTTTTTATTTTGTTAATAGAAGCTCCAATCCACCTTTAAGTTTTTTTGAATATTTTACCGGTACACATTTAGTTCGCAAAAATAAGAATTCTAAAAAATAACAAAAATGGATCCAAATTATTTTTAGGTTTAAAAATAAATCGATTCCGTTTATCTTCATAATTTTGTATTAAACCCATAATTCCTTAACATTTTTGTACTCTTTAAAGGATCTTAACTTTTGTATAGGAGTTAGACCACCAAGAGCCATATTTGGTCTTAAGTTATTGTAAAAATAGAGATACTTTCTTAGCTTTTTCATTCGTTCTTTCTCAGATTGGAAGTTGTTTGCCCGGTAATACTCTTCTTCATCAGTCCTATGCGACCTCTCCACCTTACCATTAGCCTCAGGACATCCAGGTTTATTTAAGATATGTTTAATTCCTAATCTTTCGCATTCTTTAGTAAAAGGATGAGGCCTTTGTAAAGGTGAAGAGGAAAATTCAATTCCATTGTCCGTCTGCACCTCCTTTATCTTAAAAGGGAAAGAGCAAACAACCAATCTTAAGAATCTTAAAGAATTATAAATAGATAAATTATCATAGATTCTGATAATCCTTAACCTTGTGCAGTCATCTATAGCTGTATATTGATAATGCCGGTAAGGTCTTCCTGGATATGTATCTAACCATTTGGTATCTATCTGTACTCTATCTCCAGGATAAGGCATAGAGTAAAGTCTCGGATCTTTCTTCTTACGTTTTTTATATTTCTTAATTAGATCTTGTTTAACCAACGTCCTATAGATTGCATGTTCAGAAACAATTATACCATAGTCTCTGGCTAAATATAGCTTAATACGTTTTGGTCCATATCTTGTTCTTTTTCTAAATTTGATGATTAAATCTCTAATCTGCGGGGTTATCTTTCGAGGTGAAGGTCTCTTTGGACCTCTTTTCTGATCCAATAGACCTTCTTTACCAAGCTTTTCATACCTTTTAAGCCATTTGTAGAAGGTAGGACGTGAGATCTTAAAGATTTGGCAGATTAGAGTTATTGGAATTTTATTCTGGTAGTGTTCAATCATTAAAATTCTTGACCGGATGAGTTGATGTTTGCTATAATTTGTCATAGGCGTCGCCTCCATTTCTTTTTAAATTCTGGGAGGTTGGAATTCAGGAGATTATACCAGATTTCTTGACCGTCTTCCAGAGCGATGCCTTTTTATTTTTAAATCTAAAACCTTTAAATTTATCTTTCTCTAAAGTGTAAACTAAATTCTCAATTAATACGCACACACACAAAATCTTCATAATTTCTTCTTGTAAATCTAGAGAGGGTATGTTATATTGTAAATGGGAGGTAAAATATGGCTACAAAAATCAACAAAATTGCAATCCATCCTCATATTGATTGTGTCCGGAATATCTGTGGTGGTTCACCTGTTATTAAAGGTACACGCACAACTGTCAGAACAATTATAAAATTTTATCAAGCAGGTTTTAGCATTGAAGATATTCTTCGGGAACTTCCTCACCTTAGTCCTGCCGATGTTTATGATGCTCTCGCTTTCTATTATGATAATAAGGTCATTATTGATAAAGATATTCAGCTTAACGAAGATACCTCTTATTGGAAAAATCTCATCTCTAAGAAATAATTTATGGCTTTTTCTCTTTATTTTGATGAAGATATTCCTATAACCTTAGCCTATGCATTGCGAATAAGAGGATATGATGTCCTTACCACCCAAGAAGCAAATCAAAAAGGCGCCTCCGACCGCAGTCAACTATTAAAAGCCATTCAAACTAATCGTAGTTTAGTCAGTTTTAATATCAAAGATTTTGTTCCCTTACATCTTGAGTTTTTAAAACAGGGCAACCACCATAAGGGAATCATCTTGGCCCATCAAGATTCTATTAGAGAATTGATTCAAGGACTTTCCCGTCTACTAACTGCAAAAGACAAAGAAGACCTTATAGATCAGATTATTTGGCTACGGGATTGGATAAAGAGGTAGCAGAGGTTCTGTCACAGTAGAAAATACATGTTTTAAAAATTATAAGAAACAGATTGGAATGCTTCTATCCCGATGTCTCAACTGTTGAGTTTACCTATGATTAAAGATACAACCATTTTTCTTTATAACTACAACTCTCTTAACCAACTCTTAGAAGAGAGAAGAAAGAGCAGTCAGGATTCAACCTCAATTACAGTCTCAGGAACTATCGATGATAATACAGCAAAAGTCTTTGTCCAGAATAAACAAGCTGCTGTAAGTA
>JAMWCP010000096.1 GCA_023819665.1 Candidatus Omnitrophota bacterium | reverse complement strand
TAGAGAAAGGTCTGGGAGAAACACCCCCACGCGAGTGGGGAAGACGAGATACTTGTTAAGAGTCTCCGCACTGCGAAATTTTTTTACAATCCCCTTTTTTCCTATCTGAAATAGAACATTTATCATAACTCCTCCCTTCCCAACCTTCAAGAAAAAATTTTTTTTCTTGTAAGGGCTTTTTACGGGATTTTTATAGAGAACTTCTTTATAAAAATATTATAAAAAATTTTTTTTTATTTGTCAAGTCCCCATACTTTCTTATATGAGGCTTGAGATTTTTTAGAGAACTTTCTTTATAAAACTATTTTACTTTTTTTAAAAAAACCTGTCAAGTAATCGCATTAGATAATAAAAAATGTCATCGAAGATAAAGTCGTTAGATAAAAAATATGTCATTGAAACCTCTTAAGTTTGTATATCAATCTTAGGAGGTATTTTATGCTCAAGGGTTTTGATATGGAACTATTAAATAAGTTATTGCCTTCTTATCTTAATGCGTCTAAAGATGTCAAAAGTAAGTTAATAGATGAATATGTTAAACTTACTCAAGTTAAACGTAATACTGCCATTAAACGATTTGAGAGGCATAAAGCTGTTAATGGCAAGAAGGAATATCTTAAGAAACCGGGAAGACCCCAAAAATATGGCAGTTTAGAAAAAGAACTTATTAAATCATTATTTTATATTTCTGGTTTTATCTGCGCTGAAAGGCTTCATCCTGTAATTAGCTTATTTTTAGCTCAGTTAATTAATAATGACCTTAATTTTAGCGCTAAATACCCGGATTATGTAGTAGATAAAGTTTTAAACATATCTTTAGGCAGCTTAAAGAAGATTATTTTAAGCTTAGATAAACCTAAGAAGAAAAGGGTTTGTTTATCAAAATCAGCCATATACAAGAATATTCCTGTCATAACTGATTCTTACCACAGGTATAAGTATGATATAACCGCATCTGGATGTGATTTTGTTGAGCATAAGGGTGAAAATAGTTCGGGTCCATATATCATTACATATACTAATGTCCATTATTATTCACAGTGGATTTCAAGGATATCGGCTTTAGGCAAGGACGGTATGGCTGTAAAAGATATAAACATTAAACTAAATAATATCAATCCGCTTTATAGATTTAATATAATCAAAAAGTCGCATCAGGATAATGAAAAATCCTTACTTTCTTATCTATACTACAATACTAACTTAGAATTATCGCGTTCAAGAAGTTATCGTTCTAACGATAACTGTATAGTAGAGCAGAAAAACGGGGATAAAGTCAGAAACATCGTAGGTTATTTCAGGTATGACACAGAGTATGAGTTAAATCTTTTAAATAAGATATGGGAAGTATCCGACTTAATTGATAATTTCTTTATTCCCTCGCACAAGCTAAGTTCTAAAATAAGGGATGATAAAGGCAGGATTATAAAAAAGATTTACGATAAGCCTAAGACGCCTTATCAGAGGCTTATAGAATCAAAAGATATACCACAGGAGCTAAAAAGCTATTTAACCAGGACTTTTAATTCGCTTAATCTGGTGGAGTTAAAGAAAAAGCAAACAGAGTTAATAAATGAGCTTTTTGAGCTAAAGCAAAACAAAAGCGTTCTTTCAAAAAAGTTAAAGGTCGAAGTTTATGCTTGATGACATAATTTTTATATAATGGTTATTATTACGATGACATAGTATTTTTATCTAACACTAAATTTATTTTTGACTTGACAGAATAGAATTATCTAATACAAAATGAGTTTGAATCTTGTCTGTTTATAAAATAAGCTTGAAAAATAGTATAAGGTTTATAAGACTATTTAAAAAGTTTAATGTATAGTAATTTTTAAGCATTTACCATTATCCAATTAATCATATTTTCTATACCTTTTTTATAATTAATCTTAATATGCCAATTCAATATTTTTTTAGCTTTACTTATATCTGCTATAAAAACTTTTTGATCACTTTTTCTAAATGGAAGTTTTTTATATTTCATTTTTATATCCAATTTTTCCTCTAAAAAATTGAATAACTCCAATAAAGATAAAGATTTTCATATCCAGCACCTATATTAAAAACCTGCCCCTTCGCCTTATTAATGTTTTCTACTGCTTTAAAATATAAATCTACCACATCATCACAATATAAAACATCCCTAACCTGCTTACCTGTTCCAGATATTGTAAAAGGTTCTCTTAATTTCCCATTTTTTATTTCAATAGCTTTTTGACAAAACCATCCAATCCATCCTTGATCATATGTGGCAAACTGCCTCCCACCATACATTGATGAATGTCTGAAAACCACTGTTCTTAAACCAAACATTCTTGCATAATCAAGCATATACTGATCAGCACATCCCTTAGAACATCCATAAGGACTATGAAAATTTAAAGGAATATTCTCAGGAAAACCTTTGGGATATTCTTCACATATATACCTTGTATCTGTTTCCTTATAACTAAATTGTTCTAAATCACCATAAACCTTATTCGTAGATGAGTACAAAATTATAGTATCATTGGAATATAATCTAACTGACTCAAGAACATTTAAACTACCTTTCACATTTGTCTCAAAATCAAAATAAGGATTTTTTAAAGAGGTAGTCATAGCCACCTGCCCTGCTAAATGAAATATCACATCTGGCCTGGTATCCTTTATTATTTTACTAACAGCTTTATAATCTCTAATGTCAGTTTTGTAAAATTTAAATTTAGATTTGCTTCTAAGCCATCTTAGATTTTCTTCAGAACCATATCTGGATAAATTATCTAAAACTATAAGTTCCTCGTTTTTAGAAATAACTGAATCTGATAAGTTAGAACCAACAAATCCACATCCACCTGTAATTAAATATCTCATTTTTTAGCCCCCAACTCATATTTTATTGTTTCATATAATCCTAAATCCAAATCAAATTTCGGTTTCCAACCAAAATCTAATAAAGGAGTAAGATTTTCTTTTATTTCAAAAAATTCATTCTCCCTGTATGGAATAGCACCAAAATTCAGTTTAGTTCTTAAACTAAAATTAAATTTATTCTCAATAATATCTTTTATTTTTAATACAAAATCCCTTATCGTTATAAAAATCCCTGTTCCCACATCAAACTCACTAAATCCCCTATTCACCTTTTCTAATTTATCTAAAATCGTCTCATAAGCACCTATAACATCCTC
>JAMWCP010000095.1 GCA_023819665.1 Candidatus Omnitrophota bacterium | reverse complement strand
TTTATGCCAGAGGTAGGCGTATATTTGGTAAATCCTTTATCGATTGCGGTCTTAGCTTTCTCTTTGATATTTAAAGGTGTATCAAAATCCGGTTCTCCTGCACCAAAGCCAATTACATCTATCCCTTCCTGTTGCATCCTCTTTGCCTTAGCAGTAATACTTAAAGTAGGGGAAGGGTTTATCTTTGAAATTCTTTTAGCTAACTTCATAAATTGACTCCTCTTTAAATTATAAAAGTTGCATCTCCAAAACTGTAGAACCTAAATTTTCTTTCTATAGCATATTGATACGCATCAAAAATAAGTTCTTTATCGGCAAAAGCACAAGCTAAAACTAGATTTGTAGAGCAGGGAAGATGAAAATTGGTTAAAAGACAATCTATGATTTTAAATTGATACCCTGGATAGATAAATAATGAGGTTTCTCCTTTAAATGGTTTTATCTGAAAGATACTCTCTTCATTTAAAAATGCGCTTGACTCTAAAGCCCTTGCTACGGTGGTGCCTACAGCAATTATTCTTTTTTGAACAAGCTTTGCCTGATTGATTATCTCTGCAGTTTCTTTAGGAATTTCTAAATACTCAGGCTCAAGAGAATGCTCCTTGAGATTTTCTTTCTTAAGCGGTCTAAAAGTAGATAGCCCACAATGAAGACATAGATAAACAATCTTTACCCCTTTTTGTTCTACTTTTTTTAGAAGTTCCTCTGTAAAATGTAGTCCTGCGGTAGGTGAGGCAATGGAACCTTCTTTTTTTGCATAAACCGTCTGGTATCTATGAGGTTGTTTTAATTCATTTTTTATATAAGGTGGAATAGGCATTTGACCGTAAAGATAAAGTAATGGCTTTATATCTTGAGGCATGAATTCTAAATAGAATATACCTTGATTATCTCTTTCTAAAATTTTAGCAGAAAAACTATGATTATCAAAAAAGATAGTTTCCGAAAGTTTTATCCTTTTTGCAGGCTTAAGGAGGGTCTGCCATATCCCGGTATCTTTTTCTTTTAAAAGAAGTACTTCTACTCTACCACCTGTTTCTCTTTGCGCCTTAAGTCTTGCCGGGATAACTTTGGTTTCATTTAACACCAAAACATCTCCGCCTTCAAGATAATCGATAATCTCCTTAAAGATAATCTCTTTAAAAATTCTTTCTTTTCTAAAGATGACTAAAAGCCTTGACTCATCTCTTTTCTCTAAAGGCTCTTGAGCAATAAGCGCTTTAGGTAGTGAATAGACAAATTCAATTGTCTTCATCTTCTATATCTTTTCCGGTGAGTAATCTGTATACCAGAAGATATTTTTCTTTTGTCTTTAAAACAATCTGGAGGGGTAAAGTAGGAGCAGGCGGATTCTTATCCCAACCAATACTCTCTAAA
Organism: Candidatus Omnitrophota bacterium; assembly: GCA_023819665.1. Taxonomy (GTDB): domain Bacteria; phylum Omnitrophota; class Gorgyraeia; order Gygaellales; family JAMWCP01; genus JAMWCP01. The sequence goes on along the minus strand of JAMWCP010000095.1, from coordinate 1,851 downwards.
TAATCCCGCACAAATTGTTTATCAAAACTTAACTGTGGACCTCCTGGTTTATATTGGTCTTTTGGCCAGAAGCGCGAGGAATCCGGCGTTAAGATTTCATCGATAAGGATGATCTTCCCATCATAAATTCCAAACTCAAATTTTGTATCTGCAATGATTATACCCTGTTTCTGTGCATAAGAAGCAGTCTTTTTGTAGAGTTTAAGACTTGTGTATTTTATCTTTTGAAAAAGTTTTTTCCCCAATTTTTTTTCTACAAAATCTTCTGAGACATTCACATCATGCCCAGAATCTTCTTTTGTAGAAGGAGTAAAAATCGCTTGAGGTAACTTTTCGGATTCTCTTAATCCTTTAGGTAATTTTATGTCGCATACAGATTGTTTACTCTGATACTCCTTCCAGGCTGAACCGGAAAGGTATCCTCTTACTACGCATTCAACAGGAATTGTTTTGGCTTTTTTTACCAACATTGAACGTCCAATCAAAACATCCTTATATCTTTTGAGCTCTTCAGGATAATCTTCTAGTCTTTCACTAAGAAAATGGTTAGGAATTATCCTTTCAGTGAATTTAAACCAGAATATGGAAAGCTGATTTAATATCTTACCCTTTAGAGGAATACAGGTAGGAAGAACTACATCAAAACAAGAAATCCTATCTGTAGAAATTATTAAAAGTTTATCCCCTAAGTCATAAATATCTCTTACCTTGCCCCTTTTTAAAAGGGGAAATTCCTTAATTTCTGTATAACCGATTACCCCACCTAAACAACTCCTTTAAATAAAGGCGAATGGCTCAATATAATCGCCGAATTTTTCCTTTGCCTCAAGAAGCCTAGATCTTTGCTTCTCTAATACATTAAAGAGTTCGTCAGGGACATCTGAAATATTTTCTTTCCAGAATTTTTCTACCCTTTCTATCTTAGCTAAATTTTCAGGAATACGGATACTGAATTGCCTTACGTAATCCTCCTTCGTATAAACTTTTTTTAAATTTTTTTTAAAAAGTATACACAGATCCTCATAGTAAGGGACAAGACCCGTGGGAGTAGTTATGGCTCCAACATCATTGTGCACCCTTAACTCCATCCACTTTATCCATATATGTTTATCATGGCGGGTATTTAAAAATTCATCTTTTTCCAAATCTTTAAGAAAATAATTCACTCCGAAGATGCGTGGTCTTTTTTTAAGTTTTTTGCCAAAATCTAAATAGTTCTTAATATACTTACCTAAAGATATAGAAACAAAATCTTGAATACTCATCACATTTATCTCATATCTTCCTTGCTCTCCTACAATAGCAAAGGTGGTCTCTGTCTCCAGACTTGCACCATAAGCAATAATTCCGTGTTCCCAGCTAAATCCTTCCTGTACCGGAACATAAGCACGGTAATCTCTTCCGCCAAACATTATTCCACCTAACTCTACCCCTCTTTTATTATTTATATTAACATCGCAGTTTTTTAAGCTTTTTAAAGATATCGCATAGCGGGCATTCTTGTGAGCAGGTGGAATCAAATCTCCTTTTTCATCTTTTTTACCCTCAAACCATCTACCTGAAAAGTTTATCCCTTCTTTAGGAATTTCGCTTCCCATGCCCAGCCAATAGGGCTTACCATCTTTAACCAAAACATTAGAAAAAATTACCTCTCCTTTTTTAGTTAAAACCTTATATATCAAGGGGTCATCTTTGGGATTTACATCCTGAAGAATCCCAAATATACCTGCCTCTACATTTACTGCTCTACATCTACCATTTACATTGTGAATATAAGCGATATCATCTGCCAAGATGGTTTCTCCTTTAAGCATTGCGGTAGAGGTTTTGCCACAGGCAGAGGGAAATGCT
>JAMWCP010000094.1 GCA_023819665.1 Candidatus Omnitrophota bacterium | reverse complement strand
TATTTTTTCTCCTTCATCTGCTGACCACAGCAGATAATGTCACAGGTATCTACACATCCACAGGTCTCATCTACACTGACGATTAAACCGCATACCTCACAGACATACTTAGGTTTTTTAGTTGTTTTCTTTTTTGCTCCACATTTCCTCGCCATATTAGTTCACCTCCTTTCATTATTATTATTTTACCATATTTTGTTTTCTAACATAAAACAACTATTATAAATAACTTTTATACCGTATTCTTTTGCCTTCCTTATGGCTAAATCCGATTCCGAACCCGGTTGCATCCAAATTTCTTTTATGCCTAACTCTTTGCAATCCTCAACTACTCTTTCCGTTATTTCCGGCGAGACGACAGTAATTACTAACTCGGGTGTATTCTTAAGTTCCTTTAGGGTTCGATAAATCTTTTGACCCAATACCTCACCACCTCGGGGATTGATCCCGCTTACCTTAAAGCCATACTTTAAGAGGTCTCTGAATATTTTAAAACCAAACTTATACTCTTTACCCGACACACCCACCACGGCGATTTCTTTATCTTTAATACCTTCCATTTTATTTTACTACAATCTCTTTTTAGCTCGCCATTTTCTCTCCAGCACCGATCGACATCTTCTTTTACCTTGAAAGAAAATTCAAAGTATAATTTGGTTTTGATAACTATGCTTATTAAAATTTTTTAAATAATTTTTTTTCTACACCACATACAGGACAGTATTGAGGAGAACTGCCTTCCACAGTATATCCACATACAGGACAGATATAAATATCCTTTAATTCTATATCTTTATCCTTTAAAGCCACCTCTTTTGCTTTTTTATACATCACTGCATGAATCTTCTCTGCCTCTAATGCATAATGCGTAGATTTCTCTGCCTCTTTTTCATTCTGAAATTTTGCATCCTGATTATACACCGGATACATCTCTTCAACCTCAAAGGTCTCTCCCTGTATAGCAGACTCTAAATTATCAGACGTATTCTTCACCGTACCTAATGTCTTTAAGTGATTGCGAGCATGCACCTGCTCAGCATAGGCAATTGCCTTAAATAACCTGGAAATATTTGGCTTTTTTTCTTGCTCTGCAATCTCAGAGAAAATAAGGTATTTCATATGTGCCTGGGACTCACCACTAAAGGCATTTAAAAGGTTCTGCTGGGTCATCTTATGCATACTCCACCTCCTTTTTTTAACTAACTAATTCATCAATAATTTTTGCCATAATAAAGTCGTTCTCCGTCAAGCCACCGGCACTATGGGTAGTAAGGGTTATCTTTAATCTATTGTAAATTAAGGTCAGATTAGGATGGTGCCCTTGTTCTTCTGCAATATTAGCCACAAGATCTAAAAAATACTTTGCTTCAATAAAATCTTTAAATTTGAATTCTTTTGCCAATTTTTTATCCTCAACTAGCTGCCAGCCTCTATATTGAACAAACAATCTTTCTATCTTTTCTTTAGATAAAGGAGGTATCCCCCTTCACAGGGTTTACATTTTGAAGGTAACTGCTCTTCTGCGCTTATCAGAGGATTTTTTAATACTTCTTCTAAATTCCTTAACACATCCTCGTATGTTGGGGGACTGGTTAACTCCTCCACAATCTGTATATATCTTATAATCTCATACTTATCCAAGATAATCACTGCTCTGGTTAATAGATTTAATTCTTTTATCAGAAGACCATAGTTTATACCAAAGGAGGAATACTTATAATCAGAAAGAATTACTAAATTTTTAATATTGTTTGCCTCGCAGAATCTCTTTTGGGCAAAAGGTAAATCTTTACTTATCCCTAAGATAACAATATCTGAAGAAAAATTTGAAGCTTTTCTATTAAACTCTTTTACCTGCAAATCACAGACCGATGTATCTAAAGAAGGAAAACTAGTGATAATCTTTATCTTATTCTTAAAATTAACCAGTCTGATTTCTTCTAACTCAGAAGATACAACTCTAAAATCAGGAGCAAACCTTCCTTCTTTTAAAGTCCTACCTACTAAAGTGAATAAATTATCTTTAAATTTTACTGTTCTCATTTTTATAGTAAATGCGCAATCATCTCGGCAAGAACTATAATATCTTCTGTACAAAAAATCTCGGTAATGTTTTTGTCAAAAAGAACATTTGCTTCTGGTTCAAACTCTTCATCTGCTTTGTATAGTACCACTAACATCGGAACCTCCTCAAAAACCTGAATAACTATACCCACATCACCAATCTGTACTTTTCTTGCGGGAACACGGCCTAAAACCTCCCATAACACTTGCGGATTTCTGCCATACTTCCTTAATAAGACTTCAATTACTCTACTTCTAAAAACAGAGTAATAGGTATCTCCTCCTTCTAGTTTATAAAAATCAATCCACTCCCTTAACGGCTTAGGTAGTTCTTTTAGTCTTAATTTCTGAATCAAATAATGGAGTAAAATTATACTGATATACTCTTTAGGTTGTGCATTACAACTCACGGATAGAATTCTTCTATTTTCTAGATCAATCTCATACTCATCAGCAAGCATCTTAATACTAAATCTTTTCCTCTCACTTAGACTCTCAATATCCAACCAGGCTTTCTCTAAAGCTAAGTCATAACTCATAATCAAATCCTTTCAAACATATCCTTCCCTACCCCACATTCAGGGCAGACCCAACTATCGGGTAGCTTTTCAAAAGGGGTGCCGGGGGAAATACCGTTTTCTGGATCTCCTATTTTTGGATCATAGATATAGCCACAGACCGTACAGCGGTATTTATCCATTATTAACTCCTTTCTTTTATAAATTTTTCTTCATCTCAGAAAGTTTAAGGTAATGGCGATGTTCCTCGTCGATAACTTTATTTAAAATACTGACTTGACCTGATGAAATCAAATTCTTTGCCTCTAAATAATAAAGAATGGAGTCAAGTTCTATTTGAAGCGCAAAATCAATCGCCTCCTTTATACTTTTAATCTTTTTTGCCATAACTTGGGCTTTTTTTTCTTTAGTAAAGATATATCCATCAGCATAAGCCCTTAAGTATAAAAAGTACTCCTCAGGATAACTCTGAGGTGGCTGGTAATCTTCAATCTTAGAAAGCAAACTTTCAAATATCTTTTTATGTTTTATCTCCTCATCGGCTAAATAGTTAAATGTCTCTTTTACTTCCTTTGGTTTAAATCTTTTGGAAATCTGACGGTAGAATTTTTCACCGTTCTCCTCAATCCTGATCGCAAACTCTAGAATCTCCGAAGGCTCAAAAAATTTATTCATCTTAACCTCCTTTTATTTTATAG
>JAMWCP010000093.1 GCA_023819665.1 Candidatus Omnitrophota bacterium | reverse complement strand
CCGAACTAGAAGAGGTTCATTCTTTAGATAGCCTCCTATGCCTATAGTGTGCATGCCAGAATGAGTATATAGAATCCCTCTTAAAAGCATCAGCATTCCTAAAGTAGTTATAAAAGAGGGAATAGGAACTTTAGTAGTAATCAAACCATTTATGAGGGCGATAAATATTCCTAAGCTTATGGTTATACCTAAACTTAGAAAAATATTACTAGCTTTTTGGAGTAATAAAGTAAAAACATAAGCACAAAAAGGTATTGTGGAGGAGATAGATAGATCGATCTCTCCAGCTATCAAAAGCAAACCTACGCCTAATACAACTATAGCAAACTCAGGTATTAATCTAATTAAAGCCTGAATATTCCTTGGATTAATAAAGAGATAATTACTAGCTAAGGTAAAAAAAATTAAAAAACTTATAAGTAAAATCATATGAGTATGTTTAACAAAAGAGTACGCGAAGATCTTTCCAATTGAAAAATGTTTATAAGACTTCACCATTAAAGTTACTTCACTCCATTAATTCTAGTCCTCATTCTAAATCTCTTCCAGGGCTGTTTAATAACGATTTTATATAAAAGTTTCTGAGGAGTTATAGTCAAACATTATTACATGGCTTTTATAGATTAAAAAAAGAGGAGTTAGGAGATTACATTTTCTTCATTTCGTCATCCCATTATATTCAAAGGTGCAAGCTTCTTGAACAATTCTACATTAGTTTTATCGACTAGACCCTTCCCTGTATCTATATCGGATCCTGCAAACCCATATTTTTTCATAATATATAGTTGATAAACTGCATAATATCCTTGTAGATAAGGTTGTTGAGTTATTGTAGCTAAAATATAGCCAGCTTCTATTCCATCGATTGTAGCTGGAGTAACATCAAATCCTCCAAAAAATACTTCGCCTGGCTTTATACCCGCAGCTTTTGCACTGCTAGCAAATCTATCTGTGACTATCGCATCCGTACCAAACGCTAGTTTAACATCTCGATTTTTAGTAAGATATGCTGTCTGTATTCTTTCTGCGGTAGCCATCTCTTCACTAACACAATCAACATCTTCTATTTTCTTAGGGTCAACACCGTATTTTACTATAGCATCTCTAATACCTCTACCTCTTTCAGCATGCCAAGGTGATGTTATGAATGATGTAAAGATAGCGGCCCTTTGTTCCTTCATTGATAAACCAGCTTGCACAGCTTCTTTTGCAACTTTTTCACCTAAAGCTAATCCAGCGGTATAGAAAGTTTGACCTATAAAAGCCTTCCTCGGATTCCCCGCGGCGCCCTCTGGATCGTCAGAATTTGCACTAATTACATTTATGCCCGCATCTATCGCTTCTTTGATAGGTACATCAAAAGCTGTAGGATCCACAATAGTGGTAGCTATGCCATCAACTTTTTTTACAACTGCGGTCCTAATTAGATCTGTTTGCCTGCTAATATTTCCCTCAGCCATGTAAAACTCTCCCTTTGCTCCTAACTCCTCAATAGCATCCATAAAGCCTTTCTGAACTATAGCTGCAAAAGGACCCGCCGTCCAGTGTCCTATGAAAACAAATGTGTACCCTTCGCCAGGTTTTTTAACTGGTGTAGCCACTGGCGTTACAGTAGGCGTAACCGTTATTGTTTTTGTTTCAGTCACAGTTTTTACAGCAGCTGGAGCTGGAGGTTTAGATAATGCATAGCCAGCTACTCCCCAGCCAACAATAGCCGCTGCACCTAATCCTCCAACCGCACCTAAATACTTACGTCTAGAAATGGCTTCTTCCTTTTTTTCTTCGCTCATAAAGAGGATCGCCTCCTTAAATAAGAATTGTGAGTATTATATTTAAACTTTTCGATTAGATGCGGGATACTGGCAAAATAAGGTTTTTATTGGCCTTCAAGCCTTTTTAAAGGCTTTCATGATGACACTAAAAGCCTATTAGCCATAAACGCTATGAGTCAAATATTGGCCTATGGTTATAACCACTTAAAAAGTTCATCAAAGTCTAGGAGCGCCACCACCAGGATAGCAAGCTTACCTTGATAGTATTGTATTAAAATAAAATTAGAAAGCTCTTTTAGAATTTTTCAACTGAGGAAGAATCGTGCTTTGTTAAATGAATATTCTATTTCACGAAAAGATAACATATTCATGCCTAAAAAATGGAACTCTTCAAAAGCAGATTTAAGGCGAACTTTCATTTACTAAAAAGTTTCGACTATCTTTATAAAGATAAGTATAGTATTTATTAGGAAACGTTTTTAAGAATCTTATTTGAGGGCTTAGATTAGTAAAAATTTTTAGGAGAAAATAGAGGAGAGCGATGCATGGAAAATAGAGAATTAATCAATATGATAAATATCCATAAGTGGTTTGGAGCGCTGCACGTATTGAAAGGCGTAAACTTTACTGTAAGATGCAAAGAAGTTGTAGGTTTGGTCGGTGATAACGGAGCAGGAAAATCTACATTAATAAAGATTTTATCAGGTTATCATAAACCGGATGAAGGAGAAATATGGTTTAATGGAAGAAGAGTAATTTTTAATTCTCCTAAAGAAGCTAGAATGTTAGGAATAGAAACTGTTTATCAAGATCAGGCATTAGCACCTCATCTTACTGTGGCAAGAAATGTCTTTTTAGGAAGAGAAGTTGTAAGGAGTATGGGCTTTGTTGATGCAAAAAAGATTAAAGAAGAGAGCATGAAAGCTTTAGAAAAAATAGGACTTAATTTAAGATCGAGTGATTTGCTAATTAATTTTCTATCTGGAGGAGAAAGACAAGGCGTAGCCTTAGCTAGAGCTTTATATTTCGGAGCAAGACTAATAGTATTAGATGAGCCTACTGCTTCTCTTTCTATTAAAGAATGTCAAAAAGTCTTAGAATTTGTAAAATCGGTAAGAGATGCTGGTTTATCCGTTATATTCGTAACTCATAATCTTTATCATGTATGTCCCATTGCTGATAGATTTGTAGTTTTATCTCGTGGTGAAAAAATAGCTGATGTAAAGAAAGAAGAAACCTCTATAGAAGAACTTACTAAGTTGATAATATCATGAATTTAATCTATTACAGAACTTTTAACATTTTTATGATTTTCTTAGTTATATTTACATTATTTTCCCTTTTATCTCCTGGATATTATTTTTTAACAATAGAAAATCTTAAAATCACTTTAGTGAGAATATCTGAATTCGGCATCATTCTTTTAGGCGTAGGTTTACTTCTAATAGTAGGAGAATTTGATCTTTCTATACCTTCAGCACTTCTATTTTGTTCTCTTATTTTTCTTAAGTTATATAAGATGAGGTTAGATTTATTTCTGGTAGCATTAATAGTAATTTCTGTTGGATTATTTCTTGGTTTCATAAATGGCTTAATTACTACCAAAGCTCGAATTCCCTCTTTTATAACTACTTTAGGAACATTATTACTTTGGACAGGAATTACGAATCTCTTTGTTCCTGGTGGAGGTGAAAGAGGCATTAAAGACATACCTCCAATTTTTAAGGAG
>JAMWCP010000021.1 GCA_023819665.1 Candidatus Omnitrophota bacterium | reverse complement strand
CACTAAGTACTGCTGTTTTAAATATGCCTTTGCTCCAATTTTGACCGCATCGGCGATTTCTTTCATCCTTTCTGTTCCGCGCTCTTTCTTTAAAACACTTAAAGCCAGATACAGAGCAAAACCTAAAGCCATAATTGAACCAATTGGCGCCAACCACAAAAAATTGATAGCCACTCTTACCTCCTTTGTTATTCTTAAAAATTTTTAATTCTAAAACTCACTTTCCTCAAAGTTAAGCCTTTTATAAAAATCCTTTTTGCTTTTTATCCCACTTACTTTAATTTTTAATTTTAATAATTATAACATCTCAACCTAAATATACAAATAATTTTCAGGCTAAATTACAATTCTAATTATTAGAAGTCATCGATTATGTCTCTGAATGTTCTATATCTCTCCATAATCCTTCTTACTTTTGTACGTTTTTTTCTACACGCCAAAAGTCTTTCTTCTTTACAAAAAATTTTTATGGTAGCTATCCCAGCAATAAATCCACCTACATGTGCCATAAATGCAACGGATGATACTTCTCCTCCTATTGAGAATATACCTCCTATCAATTGAAGAAAGAACCAATAGAAAAGCATAAAACCTGCCGGAAGAACAATCCTTTCAAAATAGAAAAACAAAAACATCAAAACATGAATGGGTGCCCTTGGATAAAGTATGGCATAAGCTCCCATAATCCCACTTATTGCCCCGGAAGCACCCACCATGGGAATTACCGAAGAAGGATTAAACATGATCTGGGTAAATACCGCGCATATTCCACAAAAAAGATAAAACAGAATAAATCTCAAATGTCCCAGAGCATCCTCTACATTATCACCGAATACAAACAGAAACCACATATTGATAATAATATGGAACCAACTTCCATGCATAAACATAGAAGTTATCACCGTTATCCACCCAAAATTTTTATCTATCCGACATACGAAATTATTAGAAAGAGGAATAATTGTTTTGTGAACAAGACTCCCAAATAATTTCCCACTAATCAAACCAAAACTGCAAACCGATTCTACCAACCTATCTCTCACACCAAAACCCTGAAGAAAAGCCCACGAAATAATATTTAGACCTATAATAAAGAAAGTAGCGAATGATGTACGGATGCTTGGATTTTCATCGCGTAAGGGAAACATCTTGCCTCATTTATTAACAACTTTCACTCTAATCAAATAATGCTTTTAGTTGAATCTATTATTTGTATATTTAATAAACCTATTTTATTAAGTAATTTATTAAGTAAATTTTTAATTATAACTGTATCTTTATTAACAAAAAATAAATGACTCGGACAATTACAATCGGAACTACCAAATCCATTAACAAAACTATAACCTTTTTTATAAAGAAAACCAGCCATATAACATTCCTTATTTTTATCGGTAACCCAGATATGTTTTATCTTGGTATGTCTTAAAGAAAGTAAATAATCAATATGCCAGAACATTCTTTTCTTTTTTAGCAGGTGCCTCTCTATTCTTGCCCTAAAATTCTTCTTTGCTGAACCAATATAGAGATAAAGTCCTTTTTTAAAATATAGAATTCCTAAAACCCCTATCTTTTTCTTAATATCCTTATATAACTTTATTAGTAATAAATATGTCATCTCTGAGAGATACCATTTGAGTTATTCTTCCAGAATTATACTAATTGCAAAATCAACCGTTATTCAAACGAACTCTATTTTATCACAATTACTTATTTCTACAACTCCATCTCTTTATTTACTTTTGTAGGGATATTAGAGTTTCTAAAAACCTCATATTTTATGATATAATTAACTTATGGCTAAGATTGTAATCTTGGGTACAGCAGGAGCAGTATTCTCACAAAAAAGGAACAATACTTCTTTTCTGCTTCAGAATAAAAAAGAACTTATTCTGATTGATACACCCGCTTGTCTATTATCTAAATTAGACCAGATAAAAATAGATTTTCGTAACATCCGCCATATACTATTTACCCATTCACATCCCGACCATCTCACCGGTATAATCTATCTTATCCATTCTCAGTATGGCTTAAAAAACAGAATCCACATCTATGCTTCAGAAAATACAATCCGGTTGATTAAAAAAATAAGAAAATTATTCTCTTTAGAAGATACAGAAATTTATCCGGAATTAATCTTTCACTCCTTTAAAAAAGAACGACCCGTTTTTTATAGATCAAAAGATCTGCTTATTTATTTTTTTAAAACAAAACATTCTTCTGACTCTGTGGGTTTTAAAATTATTTTTAAAAATAAAACTATTATCATCTCAGGAGATAGCCCTTTTGATCAAAATATTATAAAAGAAGCAATGAACTCTTTTATTCTCATCTATGACTGTTTTGCTCCAGAGAGATTTTTTAAGAAATATTCTCTACTTAATCAGAAACATACATCAAGTTTAAATTTAGGAAAGATTGCCTCTCTATCTAAAACAAAATTACTCATCCCCATACATTTTTCGGGTGAATTAAAATATAGTTTTCAAGAGATCATTAAAGAGATAAGAGAAAACTATTCAGGTAGACTCATTATCCCCGAAGATCTGATGGTTATATCTTTATAAGATATGCGGTGCCTATTTTAATCAAAACGATAAAGACCAAAGGAACGCGCAATCTCTATTGCCTGCCTATACTCATCATGAGTAATGCGACGATTAATCTCAGGAAATTTAGGAGCTTGACCAGCAGGATGATACTGTTCCATAATATTAATATAGGTATCCTGAGATATCTCTTTAGCAATAAACTCCATAACTTCTTTTGTGCCAGCTAAACCTTCAGGCATTACTAGATGTCGGATAAGCAAGCCTCTTTGAGCAATCCCCTTATTTAGCTGAAGATCTTCTACCTGCCGATGCATTTTTTTTAAGATTTTTTTTAGATTCTCAAAATAATCGGCTGCATTGCAAAATCTTTGAGAAATCTCAGGAGAAGAAAATTTTACATCTGGCATATAAATATCTATCACACCTTCCAAAGTTTCAATCACCTCTTCAGACTCATATCCTCCACAGTTATAAACCAAAGGTAAATCCAATCCTCTCTGGATAGCTATCTCCAGTGCCTCCAAAATCTGAGGGACAAAATGCGTAGGAGTAACCAGATTTATATTATGACATCCTAAACTTTTAAGTCTTAGCATATAGTCTGCAAGTTCTTCTGAATTAATCAACTGACCTTCTTCTCGATGGCTAATTTCATAATTCTGACAGAATATACATCTTAAATTACAATGTGAAAAAAATATGGTTCCTGAACCCCAACTCCCTACAAGACAACTTTCTTCTCCAAAATGGGGAAATACCGAAGATACCACTGCTTTTTCTCCGGCGCGACAAAAACCAATCTCTCCTTTTAGTCGATTTACCATACATCGCCGTGGACAAAGAACACAGGAACTCAATATCTCTTTTAAAATTTTTATTTTTTCTTTAAGTTTAGATGTGGCATAGGTATCTAAATAGAGAGGTCGCATATAACTTTTTATCTAACGGCCATCCTTGGTCTTAAGTTTGTTTAAAGGCTCAAAGTTTCTTTTTTTGCCTTTCTTAAATTCTAAGATGAGCGCTTCAAATCTCTTATCTTGACGTACATAATCTAGATCTGAATCTTTTTCTATTAAACGAAAATCCCGAAAACCTAATTTAAGTGCTTTTCTTAATGCCTTTAAAGAGGCATCTATATTTTTTAAAAGAGAGTAATCGCAGGCAAGATTGTAATAGACTATCTCATCCTGCGGTCTTAAACGCACTAACCTTTTATCCATCTCTAGTCCTTTCTTATACCAACCTTTTTTAGTATAGAGATCACCCAAAATAAAAAGCACCTGAACAAATTTAGGATTTTTCTTTAAGATTCCTTCATAAAAAGAAAGTTCAAAATCTAAATCCTTTTCTTTCATTTTATAACTCCTCCCACAAGAAAAGTTGTTTCTCTTTACTTAAAGGGACGACTTCCTTTTTTAAAGCAGGATAAAATCTCCCATTTAAAGTAATAAAATTTCTTGCTTTGCTTACAATTACTCCCAATTTTCTTAAATCTTCAAGTACCCTGAATCGTTTTCCTTTTCTTATTTTAATAATCCGTTCACAGGAGATCAATCCAATACCCGGAACACGTAAAAGTTTCTCTTTTTCTGCAGTATTTATTTCTACCGGAAAATTCTCAGGATGTTTCTTTGCCCAAACAAGTTTAGGATCCAATTCTTTATAGAGATTACCTTCTTTGTCAAAAACTAACTCCTCTAGTTTAAAACCATATCGCCGCAGAAGAAAATCTGCCTGATATAGGCGTGCCTCTCTTAAAGAAGAACAGGCAGGCTTTCCTTCTAAAGGTGTATCCTTCACCGGAGTAAAACCACTGTAATATACCCTATCTATAAAAAGTCTTTTATAGAGTTTATCTGCCAAAGAAAGAGTTTCCTCGTCCGTCTCTCCGGCTACCCCTACCACCAATTGAGTAGTAATGCCTCCTTTTAGGGGTTTTTCTCTATTTAGAAAAGAAAGTTTTTTTAACCCTTCCAAAAGCTCATTCTTAAATTTTTTATCCGGACTTAGCTTAGAAAGATATCTCTCATCTACTGTTTCCAAATTTAAAGAGAGCCTATCAGATAACTGAGCTACTTTTTTAATTAAATAATCTTCTACTCCCGGCAAAATCACTGTATGGATATAACCCTTAAAACCTGCTTTCCGGATAATATTTAAAGTAATGTACATATTCTCTTGGGCTTTATTTGGCTCAGGATATATAGCGCTAGAAAGAAAGAGGCCATCAACCCATCCTTTTTTATAAAAATGTAAAAATAAACTTGCTAACTCATAAGGAGAAAAACTAAGACGCAGACACTTTCTTGACTGTCTATTGGAACAATAGAAACAGTTGTATCTGCAGAGATTTGTCTGCAAAACTTTAAAGAGATTAATACAATTCCCTTTAAATCCTACTGCTGGATAGATAAAGGGTGCATCTTTTAAATATGGTTTTAAACCAAAAAGACGCACCATACCGGTAACATCAAAACGAGAAAGCTTACCCAAATTAAATAATTTTTTCTCTATGGATAATTCCATCTAAAATAAAATTCTATCTTCGGGATTTAAAGAAACCTTTTTGTCTCCCACGCTATTACCACAACCCATACATATATACTCATACAGATAACCATCAGGAAGAATTAACAGCAACCTTTCCTTTACCGGCATAGACATCCCACACCGATCACAAAAAAGATGGGTGGCAGAAAAATCCTTATACTGTTCCATCTTTAGTCAAACTATGAACGATGCGTAAAGGTTCAGGAATTCTGTACCTAAAAGTTAAATTAAGGACAATTTCCTTTACCCTCTCTAAATCTATTTTATAACCACAGGAAACAAATACAGGCTTTACTTTACCGCGCGTGCGCAGAGCAATACCTAAAATCTCTGGACTTTGCTCATCGTAAATATAAGAGAAACTGCCTCTTTTATCTTTAGGCAAATTGAACCTGCCAAAAAGTATACTCTTAGCACAACCAACAGTGGGTAAATCTAAAATTATTCCCATATGAGTAGCAAGCCCCATCCTGCGTGGATGCAATATTCCTTGACCATCAAACAGAATTAAATCGGGAATATTTTTTATCTTTCTGAATGTTTTAAGAATCGCTGGTCCCTCTCGAAAACTTAACAATCCAGGAATATAAGGAAAATTTACCCTCTGAAAAGTAACTTCTGTCTCTAAAAGTTTAAGTTGAGGAAAACTAAAAACACAAACCACCGCCTTTGCCATAATATCAGAATAACCCACATCAACCGCAGCAATTCTTCTTAAATTCAAACTCTTATTTTCTAAAACAACCGTCTTCCTTAAATCTCTTTGAATATTGAGCGCCTCTTTTACACTTACTTTCCAGGGATGAAGTTTTTTAAAGTGCATATCTAAATATTATTAATATATCCTAGTTCCTTTAAAATCAAGGGGTCTTCTTTCCAGCCGGGTTTTACCTTTACATGTGTCTCTAAGTAAATTTTTTTTTCTAAAAGTTCTTCCAATTCCTTTCTTGCGCTTTGACCTATCTTTTTTAAAACCGAACCCTCCTTACCAATCACCATTGCTTTCTGGGAATCCCTCTCTACCAGAATTATTGCCCGAATAAAAAAAATATTTTTTCGTTCCTTTAGCTCCTCCACATATACCGCGATAGAATGGGGAATCTCTTCTTTCATCAACAAAAATAATTTCTCGCGGATAATATCAGCAATAAATAACCTTTGGGGAAAATCAGATATAATATCCTCTGGATAAAGAAACTCTCTATAGGGAAGTAAATTAAATATAGTATCAATAAGCTTATCAACATTGACTCCTCTCAACGCGGAGAGGGGGAGAAGAACGAGCTCATCAATCAGATCTTGGGCCTTTTTTTGTTTAGTTTCTTCCCATAATTTTATATAATCATCAAAAAATACCGGTCTTAAGTCTATCTTATTTAAACCCAAAATTATAGGAATCTTTAGGTTCTTAAGTTTGTCTATCAGCATATTCTCTTCTTTCCCAGGAGGACGAGTTGTATCTACTAAATGAATCACTAAATCTATCCCCTCCAATGCCTCTTGAATCTCTCTAAGCATGAATTTCCCCAAAAGGTATTTTGTGATATGCATACCTGGCGTATCTACAAAGACAATCTGTCCACGTTCTTCAGTAAAAATACCTCTCAGGCGATTACGGGTAGTCTGGAGAGCACTGGAAACAATAGCAACCTTTTCCTTAAGTATAGTATTTAAAAGTGTGGATTTCCCTGTATTTGGTCTTCCTACAATAGTAACTATCCCACATTTTTTTGGCATACTTTTTATTTTACTGCAAATAGGTTCTTTAGGCAATTTTTAATATTTAATTGATTGAATGACGAGCTGTTTTAATAAAATTAATAATTAAAATCATAGACAAAAGAATAGAATAATAAATCAAGATAAAAAAGATGGAAATTTTAACCATCTTAAAATAACTAAAGGGAACTTTAAAAATCAAGTAATTTATCTTAAATAATCCAACTGTAAGTAAATCGGTTGCCTTGGCAATATAATCAGAAACCAGAGGGAATAAAAAACTACTTATAATAAGAGTAAAACTGGAACCTACAACCACACTCATATAAGGAACCACAATCATATTTGCTAAAATACTAAAAGGAGAAAAAATCCTAAAGTAATAAATAACTAAAGGAAAGATACCTAAGAAACTGGAAACCGAAACAGAAAAACTCAAAATTAAAAATCTAATAAAGAAATTCTTATATATAATTCCAGAAAAGAAAGATCTTATCAAAGGAGAAATCAAGACAATCGCTAAAACCGTTAAAAACGAAAGTTGAAAGCTTATCTCAAAAAGCTGCTGGGGAGAAAAAAACAAAATCAAAATACAACTCAATGCTAAAGAGTTAAAGATATTAACTTCTCTTTTCAATAAATACCCTCCTAAAATAACAATTCCCATAATAGTTGCACGTAATACCGACGGCGATGCCCCTGTTAAAATGCAATAAATGATTAAAATAAAAATAACCAAAATATAGCGAATTTTACGTGGAATTCTTAATATTTTAAGTATCAAAAGAGCAATAAAACCCACAATTCCAATATGTAGTCCTGAGATAGCCAAAATGTGTATCGTTCCTGTCTTTAAAAATACATCCTTTATATTGAATAAAGTTCCGCTTCTATCACCGATAATAATAGCATTCAATAGACAAGAGGAAAAGTTAGAAAGCTTACTTAAAAAAATAATTCTTATTTTCTCTCTTAATCTATATATACTGTATTTTAAAAAACTTATTCCTCTTCTCTCTAAATGTATAATCCTATTATTTCTGGTTACCTTCAGAATATTAAAGATCTGCCTTCGCTTAAGATAATTTCTATAATAGTTATAAAATGGATACACTAATTTCCCTTCTAAGATTAACTCTTCTCCATAAAAAAAATTATCCTTTAAAGTTACCTTAACCAATAACTTGCCGGTAGTAGGATAAAATTTATCCTTATCCAACATAGCCCTCACCTGAAAGATGAATTCGACATTTTCTTTACCTATCTTAGGAAAACTACAGATATAACCTTTAAACCTAACTTTGTTGTTTTTAGGAAGTTTTAAGTTCTTTAAATGATTTGGCTGTATTTGACTATTCAAAAAAATTAAACTACCTAAAAGAAATCCCAAAAGGTAAAGAAGAAGTATAGAGAAGGGTCTGTTGATAAATATAAGAATTAATATCAGAATAAATAAAGTTGTTATATATAAAAAAGTAAAGGAGACTCTAAAGTAATTTATCCAACATATACCTAAACAGAAAGATACACAGAAACCTGGAAGAAATAAAAATCTCTCCTTAAAAGAACACATATACTATTTTACATAAAGATAATCCTTTATTTTCTCATAACAGTAAGGTTTTATTCCTTTTATCTTTCTTAATTCTTCTATCTCTTTAAATCCACCGTATTTTTCTCTATATTCAATTATGCGACAGGCGAGTTTCTCGCCTATTCCCGGAAGGCGGATGAGCGCCTCTTTATCTATCTCATTTAAGTTCATTTTTCCCTCTTCGTCTTCACATAGATAAATATTTTTAAAAGAGAAATTTAAGAAAAAATAATTTTTCTTAAGATAATTTATCCCCATTCCTATCACTATCAGAGAAATCAAAAAAACCAAAACCCTTCTTTCTTCTATGGTGAGCATAATAATTAGAGTTTGGTTATTCCAATATAATAGACGTAGAAGGAGAAGAAATCTCACTTAATTTTCTATAAGCGCTTGTTTATTTTTATATCACAAGATTTACCAATCGCTGAGGAATATGGACGAATTTCTGAAGGGATTTATTCTGAATCCATTTTTTAACTTTGGGATCAGAAAGGATGATTTGTTTTAATTCTTCTTCTTTAATATTAACATCCACCTCAATCTTTGAACGCAGTTTTCCGTTTATCTGAATTATATAGGTTATTTTTTCTTCTTTTAAAACTTCAGGATTAAATTTTGGCCAACTCTCTTTAGATATATCCCTTTTAAACCCCAATCTCTGCCACATCTCCGAGGCAATATGTGGACAGAATACAGAAACTAAAAGGACGGCGGTCTTAACTGCCTCAGTAATATCAGCATCTAAATGCTGATAGATAGAATTTAAGAGTTCCATTATATGAGAAATGGCGGTATTTAACTTAAAATTCTCAATATCCTCGGTTACCTCTTTAATTGCTCGATGCCGAGCTTTTTCTAATTCTGAATTAAATTCTCCTTTATTTTTTTCTACATAATCTAAGAGTCGATAGAGCCGATTTAAAAATCTAAAAGCACCCTCAATCCCTCTCTCCGACCAATCCATCTCAACCTCCGGAGGAGCAGCAAAAAGGATGTATAATCTTAGGGTATCAGCACCGTATTTTTTAATAATGGAGTCTGGATCTACAATATTGCCGCGTGATTTGGACATAACCTCTCCATCCTTTAAAACCATACCCTGGGTAAGTAACCTTTGGAAAGGCTCTTCAAAATTAACCATACCTAAATCCTTTAAAAATTTGGTAAAGAATCGGGAATAAAGCAGGTGCAAAACCGCGTGTTCAATCCCGCCGATATACTGATCCACGGGCATCCAGAAACTAGCCTCTTTTTTATTAAAAGGTCCTTTTTGATAATGGGGAGAGCAAAACCTTAAGAAATACCACGAAGAATCAAAGAAGGTTGCCATCGTATCCGTCTCTCTGCACGCCTTGCTTTTACATTTAGGGCATCTTGTCTCTATAAACGATTTCACATAATTAAGGGGACTGCCTCCTTTTCCAGAAATGGTTACTTTAAAAGGAAGTTTCACCGGCAGTTCTTTTTCCGGTACAGGCACTATCCCACATCTATCACAGTAGATTATGGGGATAGGAGTTCCCCAGTAACGTTGACGGGAGATAAGCCAGTCTTTAATCCGCCAGTATAATGTCCTTTTGCCGATACCTTTTTCTTCCATCCATAAGGCAATTTTCTCTTTTGCTTCCCGATTATTCAAACCATCAAACTGAGAAGAATTGATCTGGATTCCCTCTCCTTCATATGCCTCCTTCAGCTGAGAGGGATCAGAGATAGGCTCTTCAGGATTCTGAATTACTATCTTTATAACTAAATTATGTTCCTTCGCAAACAAAAAATCCCTCTGGTCATGCGCCGGCACGGCCATAATCGCACCTGTGCCGTAGTCCATCAGCACATAGTCTGCAATCCAGATAGGAATCTCTTCTTCATTTACTGGATTTATGGCAAAACTTCCGCTAAAAACTCCTTCTTTTTTAAGTCCTTCGCTTAATCTTACCGATTTAGGTTTATTCTTCACTCTCTCTATAAATTCTAAAACTTCTTTTTCCTGTGGTTTTCCTTTGATTATCTGGTTTATTAAGGGATGTTCCGGTGCTAAAACTAGATAGGTTGCTCCAAAGATAGTATCCACCCGCGTAGTAAATACAGGTATTCTAAAACCATTTTCTTTCTCCCTAAAGTATATCTCTACGCCCTCAGATCTTCCTAACCAGTTTTTCTGCATTAAAATTACTTGAGATGGCCAATCTTTAAGTTTATCTAAATCCTCTAACAATCTTTCCTTGTAAGCAGTAATCCTGATAAACCACTGCTCCAATTCTTTTTGAATTACTTCATTTTTACAGCGCCAACACTTACCTTCTATCACCTCTTCATTGGCTAAGGTAGTCTGACAATCTGCGCACCAATTAACATCCTCCTTTTTCTTATAGACAAGGCCTCTCTCAAAGAGTTTTAAAAATATCCACTGGTTCCAACGATAATAAGCATCTAAATGGGTAGAGATTTCTCTTTCCCAATCATAGGAAAAACCCATCTGTTTAAGTTCTTTGCGCATCCAGTGAATACATCTTTCTGTCCAGACTTTTGGGTGGGTTTTATTTTTTATGGCCGCATTTTCTGCGGGTTGCCCAAAAGAATCAAATCCCATCGGATGTAAAACATTAAATCCCTGCATCTTCTTAAAACGTGCCACTATATCTCCAATGGTGTAATTACGTACATGACCCATGTGGATTTTACCCGAAGGGTAAGGAAACATCTCCAGACAATAATATTTGGGTCTATTTTTAACGATCCTTACCTTGAAGGTATTGTTTTTAGACCAGATGTTTTGCCATCTGGCTTCAATCTGTTTAAAAGGATAATTAGCCTGTTTCATCTCTTAATTCCCTTACTGTGGCTAAATTCCTCATGTCGTCTCTTTCATCTTTTTTGGGGGTTTCTAAAATAAAAGGTAAATCTTTTAAACGAGGATGATTTACAATTGCTTTCATTGATTCTCTGCCAATTTTACCTTTGCCGATATCTGCATGTCTGTCACGATGAGAACCGCATTCATCTTTGGCATCGTTGAGATGAATCAGTTTTAATTTCTCTAAACCAACCTCTTCATCTATCTCCCTCAACATTGCATTAATCCCCTCTTCTTTACTCAGATCATATCCTGCCACATAGGCATGGCAGGTATCTAAACATATACCGACTCTTCTCTTCTGATTTATCTTTTTTAAAATAGCGCTGTGATGCTTAAAGCGATAGCCTAACCAAAATCCACTTCCCGCGGTATTCTCCAGAAGAATATTCACCTTTGTATCATAGGTTTTGTCCAGAATAATGTTTAATGCTTGACTTAGGCGCTCTATTCCAAAGTCTTCACCTTGGCCTTTATGACTACCTAAGTGGCTGACTAAAAATTCTGCTCCCAACCCATCTGCTTCCTTTATATCTTCAATGTAGGCCTTAATAGAATCATAATATAGTCTATCCGAAGGAGAGGCAAGATTTACCGGATATGGCATATGTATAAATAAAGGTTTAATCCCTACTCTTTTTATTTCTTTTTTAAATATTTTGGCTCTAGATAAATCTAACTCTTTTTCCTCTCTCCGCTGCCGGGGATTTCTCGCAAATATCTGGATAGTATTACAACCAAGTCTAGTTGCCTGCTTTATTGCACCCAGAAGTCCATCTTCCGTAGAAACTTGAACTCCTAAAAGCATACAATAATTTTTAAATTATATCCTAAAGAATAATCTTCGTCAATTTATTTACTTAAGTTAAATGCTCTTTTCTTATGGATAAATTATCTACTCTTTTTTATTTCCCTTCTTTTACAAAGATCTTTCACTTTACACCTACTACATAACGGCACAACTGGTAAGCATATCTTCTGACCAAAAGCCACCAGAAGAGAATTTATCTTTATCCAGTAATCCTTAGGGATAATTCTTTTTAGTCTCCTCTCTGTCTGCAGAGGATCTTTTGTCTTTACCCAGCCCAATCTATTAGAGATCCTGTGCACATGAGTATCCACGCAGATAGCCGGAATCCCAAATCCCCTTCCCAAAACAAGATTTGCGGTCTTAAGCCCTACCCCTTTTAATTTTAAAAGATCCTTTAAATTATCAGGGATCTTTCCTGAGAAATCCTCGATGATCTGTTTAGTTAGTTCTTTTATGTATCTTGCTTTATTACGATAGAAACCTACTGGGTATATAAGCTTCTGAATTTCATCTAAAGGTAATTTTAGGATACTATCTGGATTATCTGCTACTTTAAATAATCGTTTAACTGCGCCATCGGTAAGAGGGTCTTTAGTGCGCAGACTCAAGATACAGGAAACTAAAACCTTATAGGGGTCTGCTCTTATATTCTTTTTCTTAAGATAAGGGATCTTAAAAGGCTTAAGTTGTTCTTCAATTAATTTGATAGTCCTTAAAATCCTACTCAATTTAATTCCTGATTAAGTTTATGATTCAGATCTTTTAGCTTCTGAAATTCTAAATAATTCTCCCATCCTTTATATAAAGGAAAAACAGAATTGTTATGCCAAAGGGGATCTAAATCCTTGGATAATTTAGCGCGCTTGTAATCTAATGTACCGGGAACCGGAGAGTATTCTTCCAAATAAACCTTTACCTTAAGACTATGCGCAAAATAGATAGATTCCTCTATCTCTTTAAATGTCTGATCGGGTAGCCCCATCATAAGATATATGGCGATTTCATCTTTATTAAAATCGGCGTCTTTTAAAAATTTCACTACCTGTTTAATTTTAAGATTATCAATTTTCATACCCGTGGTCTTCTGCCGGTTGGGATTGGCTGTTTCAAGTCCCAAGCGCACCTGAACAAAATTAGCTTTCTTTAGTAGATAAGCCAATTCCTTATCTATAAATATAGCATTCAGACCATTGGGAGTATGAAAGTTTGCTTTTATTTTATTTTTTAAAATAAGTTTTAAAAGCGGCTTGATATGTTTATCAGAATTATAAAGTAGGGCATCATCATAGAAGGCAAAGTTTCTTATTTTTAGTTTCTTATAAAAATACTCTATTTGCTGAAATACTTCCTCATAAGGAATCTGATATAGATCCCTCTCTATGCGATACCAACCGCAATAACTACATCTAAAAGGGCAACCTCCGGAGGTACGTAAAGATACATAATTTAATTTAGGATAAATCTCGTATAAAGGACGGAGTTTTTTAAAATCTTTATAGAAATGTAATTCTTTATTTAAAATTTTAGAAACTAAATTAAGAAAATCGTCTATTTTATTTTCCTTAAAAATAACATCTGCTCCACTAAACTTTTGGGCATGCTCAAAACATAAACTTGCATATATACCTCCTAATATCACGGGAATATTTTTGAATTTATTTTTTAAAATCTCGATTACTTCAAATACGCCTTTATACCAATAAGTCATCCCCGAACTTAGTAGGATTATATCGGGTTTCTTAATTTTTTTTAATAAATTTTTAAAAATCTCAAGGGGCATACCATAACGTTTATAATAACGCGGGATATCTTTAAATACAGCGGGTTTTTCTACAATTTCCGAATAGTAGTTTCCACAACCGTAGGCAGTAGTTTTTACTTTAAACTTTCTCATCACCGGATGCAGACGGTCTAGACAATCAATATAATCTATAGAAAAACCTAAAATTTTTAAAAGATGAGCTATCTTTAAAAAACCGATGGGTTTAGAAAAGAGATCATAGCAGGCAAAGTCATATATCCACGGATTAACTAAAAGGAGGCGCATATTTTATATAAAATTAAAAACCCACAGATGAGCCTCGCTAAAAGTGTGGCGTTTCAAAGGATGTTATATTTAATAATCCCGCAAAAGACATCTTAAATCAATATTATTTTTTTTACAGATAGATTTTACCTTATTTATAAAAATATAAAATTTTTTATTGTGTCCGTAGCCTGAACAGTAAGGGATGTCTTTATCATAAAAAGAAAAATATCTATTTATCTTCTCAATAAATATCTCTCTTATGTATTTACCTAAAATAGAAGCAAGCCCTATCACAAATTCTTTCTTATCGCCTCTGGTAATAAATTCAATCCTTTCTGAATCAAACAAAAAGCCTTTTTCTTTCCACCAATTTTCAACTGTATCTTTAGAATAATTCTTTATATTTCCACATAATACCTTATATTCGTCAGAATCTATACTCCTCTGCCAATCTAAAATAATTTTAGCAAAAGCAATTGCTTCCTCTTTATATTTATCCTTGTTATAAAGTAATTTAGGACAGAGTAAAACAAATTTAAAGTAAATAAACCTTATACCTTTCTGATTTAAAAAATCTTTTAGCTCCGTATCAAAATAATTCCTTTCTTTCCATAAGGGTAGATTAAAAGGTTTTTGAAAGAAACAGAATCCTTCTAAGTCACAAAGTGTTTTCTCTATATTAAATTCCTTAAATACTCTTAAATCAAAATTATCTATAGCTGAATCTTTTAAAATTGAAAGAAAATTTAAAGCGGTATCCTCTAATAACCTATAACTTTTTTTCGTCCTTTTAAAAAGCTCTTTACTATCACAGACTTTAATTCTATTTTTAAATTCAAAAGGGATATCTAAAGGGAATTTCTCTTCTTGAAACTCAAATCCTACACTACTTACTACCAGTGGCCCTAACATTGTCTGATTGGTTAAACCCAAGCCATTTTCATCTATACCTAAGATATACATCTTCTTGAGGATTTTTAAATGAAAATAGATTATGAAAAACTTGCCAGGTTAGAATTAAACTTGAAGTAGCATGCATAAAGAAGAAGTTTCTACTGCTAACAATTCTTCCCGCAGGCAGTTCAATCGCTATCCCTGCAGTAAATACCCTGATTACCCTTTCTCGTTCTACTTTCTCCGCTATCTTAGCAGGTACAAAAACAGAGTTTTCCTCCGAATTCAAGATAAAGCTTCTTAAATCTTTTAACCCACTCTAAGGTTGATGTGGTTTGTTCCTTTAGATATTTATCAAAACTAATTTTCCTAACATCTTCTAACAATTATAACAGAGGCTATAACTCTGTAAATGATTAAAAAGTTAATCTATACCAAATATTTTACAATTTTTCCTTTAACAAGTAATCTGTTAGTTGCTTCCTTAAAAAATAATGCCATATATCTAAAGCCATCAGTTCTGCACCTTTTGCATTTAGATGGCCTTCAGGTAAGAATCGATAATACATCTTGTTCGCTTCTGTAATTTTATTATATGGAGATATATCATAAAACGGCACATTCATACTTCTAAAAAAATCCCCGGCAATATCAGTAATAAAAACCTGGGTACAGGCATTATATTTTTCGGTAAAGATATAGCCGGTGGTCGTTACATATAAATCTATTCCCTCCCGAACACAGATTTTTTTAAGCCGGATAAAAAGCTCTTTCGTAAGTACTATATCATAATCACAAAAAGACCTGGATTCATCTGATAAAGAAACGGGCAATGTTTTTTTAAAAATATCTCTTTTTCTATAAGCCTCATTTTCCTTTTTACTCTGTATAAAAATAGAAACCTTGGTTCTTAAGAGCTGCAAAAAAAACGAATTTCTCAACCAGTAATCATAGTAAGGCATGAGATCTATAAAAAATCTTTTAATAAAAAACAAAATATCCTTGTTATTCTTTCGTGTCAGACCGAAACCCGGATTAAAATTAAACAAATCTCTTGTAACCGCTCTTTCTATGTCAAAACTATTCATTATTACTAGAATTATCTTAGGTTTTATATCTTTTACAAAATCCTCAACAAAGGCAACGTAATCCGCAACACCCCAACCACAGGAGGCAGCGTTTAAAAAACAAAATTTATTTTCCCCAAATTCTTTATCTGCATATTCCTGCAATCGATATATTAATGTTTCATCTTTATTTAAAAGAGCTCCAAAGACAAAAGAATCTCCTACGGTTAAAATTCTTATTCCTTGTTGGGTTAAACTAGTATCTCGTAAATGTGGTGCAAAAAAGTTATAAGTGAAAGCATGCCCTCTCCAATAACCTTTAACTGAACCTTTTGATCTATTTACACGCAAGCCATTATTAGTATAAGTATAATAATTGACTACTGCAGGTACAAAAGTATCTTTATTTGTATATCGGAGGCGTAAAATAATCTCTATAGATAAAAAGAAAAATAACAAGGAGATAGATAATATACCTATTCGTAAAACTAAAATCTTAATATTCCTAAATTTCAATTCCAAATATCTTTCGGATCAAAATTCCAATAATAAAGTTAATGACCGCAATCCCTAAACTTATTCCCGACATCTCCAAAAATCTCTGTCTAAAAGAGAGCCCCTTAGCCACGGATATATAAAAAGTAAAAATTAATACCACTAAAATCGCACCCAAAATCACCCAACCCAAACACAGAAATATATTTTTAAAAATAAAATATGGTAAAACCAAAAGTATCACTGTTCCCACATAAGCGAATCCTGTATAGATACTTGCCTTCAAAGGACTTTTGGTAGTTTCTTCCTGTTTGGTGGAGAGATACTCCGATGCCGACATAGACATTGAGGCAGCGATTCCGGTAATCAAACCCACAATTCCTACTAATCGGGTATTCCGTAATGCTAAACTGAACCCTACTAAAGCACCCGTCAGTTCCACCAAAGCATCATTTAGCCCTAAGACAACCGAACTTACATATTTCAGACGCTCTTCATCAATCAAAGAGATTAGCTCCTCTTCGTGTCTAGTTTCATCTTTGATTATCTCTTCCACCTTAGGAGAAATCTCTTTTAAATTATCATAAGTAATCTGCGCTTTGCCTTCACCGAATTCCATAAGTTTTATGCCAAAAGTAATTCCGAAGATACGGTTAATTAAAATATAAAAGAAGATTTTAAATTTATGAGGTTTTGTATCTTTCTGGGTGATTGTTTTCCAGAAATTATGGTGGGCAAGTTCTTCCTGGGATATTTTTTCTAATATCTCTTTATTTTTCTTATTTTTAATGATAAGGGATAATTTCTTATAGATTATGTGTTCATTAAGTTCATTCTTTTGGATATTTAAAATTTGTCTTTTAATCTCGGGATTTAACATGCGCATCTCCTTATTAATAGGATCTTTCCCATACCTCTTTTTCTCCGGGAACTCTTAAAAATATAGGATGGATTTTAATTTTTTTTGCTAATTTAATCTGTTTATATTTTTCTTTGTCTCTTGATTTAAGTTTTTCAATAAGGTGCCTGAATTCAAATTCAATCTGTCCTGAGGTAACCGGAATCCTATCTTTTAATCTAACAGTTTTTATCTTTCTTCGGTCAAAATTATATCTTCTTTTCTTCGCTTCTTTATAAATCTCAAAAAGATAGGCATCAATTGCCACGATTGAATTTTTATAATTTTTGAAACGCACCAATTGCGGATGAGATCTATATCCTTTGGTTTTACCTTCAAGAACCCTTTTTGCCAACAACCCCTCTCTCCAGACTGCCAACAGCCCCTTTTTATCTAAATATTGAGGATGAATCGACCACAACCGCATTTTCAAAATTGGGGACAGACACTATTTTTAAAAATTGGTGTCTGTCCCCAATTTAATGGAGCCGAGGGGATTTGAACCCCTGACCCACAGACTGCCAGCCTGTTGCTCTCCCAGCTGAGCTACGGCCCCTTATTTTTATTCTTGAGAGGATGGTTTAAGATACTTCCTTAAAAGTTCCCAGGTCCTGCTTCCTACCACACCATCAGGCGTAAGTTTATTTGCCTCTTGAAACTTAGCAATTGCCTCTTTGGTTTTTGGTCCAATCTGACCATCAATTTCACCTGTATAGAAGCCAGCATTCTTTAAGGCGGTTTGAATCTCTTTTGCGGAAGGCATCTTAAAGACAGTTCTTTCCTCTAACAGTTGCTTTAATTGAGTAATCTCTTCTTTTAAAGCTAAATTTTCTTTCTGTTTCTGGCTTAATTCATCCTCCAATACATTGATACGGGCCTTAAGCCGATAAATTTCTACATCCTTTGAACCTTCAGGTAAGGTAGCACAACCAAAAAAACCTAACAAAACAAGTCCTATTATCCCTAAATAAAGTTTTTGCATTGATCCTCCTTTTTAGATAAATTATTATACTAAAATTATTCTTAATTGACAAATAAAATTTGTTCTGTTATGATTAATTTTATATGAGAAAATATTTAATCTTATTATTCATCTTTACACTTGCCTTTTTATCATTTGCCCAGCAAACTCAAACGGTTTATGTTATTCCTATAAAAGGCGTGATTGATTTGGGTTTAGCTGGTGCATTAAAAAGAATTCTAAAAGAAGCAAAAGAAAATAATGCTCAGGCAGTAATCTTGGAAATCGATACCTTTGGAGGCAGAGCAGATGCAACCATTGAAATCGCGGATGCCTTAGAGGATGTAAAACCAATTAAAACCGTGGCTTTTATTGACGACCAGGCCTGGTCTGCGGGCGCCTTAATTGCTTTGGCCTGCGAAGAAATCATAATGTCAGAGGGTGCAAGCATTGGTTCAGCAGAACCGCGGAGTTTAGGTTTTGTTCAAAAAGAT
>JAMWCP010000092.1 GCA_023819665.1 Candidatus Omnitrophota bacterium | reverse complement strand
GAACAAGTTGAGCGTTGTTCTGGGATTCTAAGGTTTTAAGTTTATTCTCTAAGAGGGTTTTTTCGGAAGTAAGATTTGTGCGTTGGTTTTCTAAATTAGAGAGTTGATTTTTGAGGTTAGCGATTTCAGATAAAAATTGACTCTTATCATCCTGTAATATCTGGCGCTCCTTTTCTAATTCTTTAATCTTCCCTTCATAATCTTTTAATAAATTTTGATACTCCTCTTTTAACTTCTGATATGCCTGTCGTGTAAGCGACAATTCTTTCTTTACTGCCTCATAATCCTGAGCGATAAACTCAATTTCTTTTTCTATATCCAATACCTGAGAGAATCCTGTTTGTACCAAAAACAAAATTTCCCATAAAATTAATAGTGATTTTAACATTCTATTCCAGGGTGTACGAACGGAAACTCTTAGGTAAAACTCTCTCCTGTTTAATCTCACTGATCTCTACTCCTTTCATCTCTGCAAGCACCTCTTGAGATTTTAAGTCCTTCGATGCCTTTATTCCATTTTTTACTAAGAATACATCGAATGCATCCGAACTTCTAACTTCTTTAACTTGAGTACTGTCGTCTTCTTTAATCTTATCATCGTAATCTTTAAAATTCTTTATCGCTAGACTCAACTTCTCCGCTGGTTTTTTTTCAGAAATCATCTTAGGTTGAGGTGTACCTAAAGGACCAAAAATATCAAAACTCTTAGGAGCTTTTATATCAAAAAGTTCCTTTTCTTTATCCTGAGGAGTAATGAGTTTATCTCCTTCAATAATAATGGGAGTAAGTATAATTAGCAACTCTGAACGGATAACTTTTTGGGTACGGGAGCGAAACAAAAAACCTAAAAGAGGAATCTTACTTAATCCAGGAAGCCCCTCTGAACTCTCCATTTTTTCTTCTTTACCCAATCCACCTAAAATAATCGTTGCTCCGTCTTTAGCCATTACGGTAGTTTCTGCTACTGAAGTATCTAATATAGGAATGACATTTCCAGAAGAAGAAGTAATCGTATCAAGTACTGAACTTATCTCCGGTCTTATCTTCATTGTAACATAACCTTCCTCATTAATCATAGGAGTTATAGATAGTTTTATTCCCACATCCACATAGGTTACCTCCTCAGAGACCGTGGTCGTAGCTGTACCAGTCGTAGTAGTAGTAGTAACATATGCTCTGCGTTCACCTACGTGTAAAATTGCCTCCTGATTGTTTACTACAGTTAAAGCAGGATTGGATAAAATCTTAGTCTTACCAAAACTCTCTAAATATTTTATCACCGCATCAAAATCCCGCTTTCCGGTAATGATTCCGATATGCAATTTTTCTCCGGGAGATATTTTTGATCCAAACTGACTGGTAGTAGTTCCGCTAAAAGGATAACTGCCAATAGAACCTGCCATATCCGAAAGAACCGTTTCTCGGGAGCGCCAACTGGCAGTAGCCGACTGCACTGCGCTAAAAGGATAAGAGCCTAAATAAGTGGTTCCATACTTCTGAGTAATTTTAAATAAACCTTCCCATTCTATCCCTGTATCTAATTGATTAGAAAGTTGGATCTTAATAATCTTAGTATCAATCATTACCTCTTTTGTCTTCTTATCTAGGGCTTTAATCAGCTCCTCAATATTCTTCATGCGTTCGGGAAATGTCTGAACTACCACCTGATTATTACGCTCATCTGCTTTGATTGTGCCTACTTTTTTTAAATCTAACTGACTTTTAAGTTGCTCCTCTACCTCTTTTGCTCTGGCGTATTTTAAATCAAAAACTTTCACTATTGACTTTTCTTCCAATGCCTCTAGTGCTCTTTTTGCATCTTCAATCTTTTGTGGTGTATCCATCAAAAGCACTGTTCCTGACTCTGGTTCAACCAGAAGCCTTCCTACCTCACTTTTTATTGCATCTAAAAGATTAAATGCCTGCTCCGGAATTGCATACTTTAATCTAAAAACCTTAACTTGACGCATATCGGAAAAATTCCTTCCATACATAAGTCTATATTCTCCTTCTGTCATCACGTTATAGATCTCTCCATGCTTTACATAGGCAAGATTATTAGAACGTAACATTATATCAAAAACATCCTTTACGGGAACATTTTCTACAGTTAAGGTAATTCTACCGGAAACATTTTTTGTAGGAATAATATTCATCCCTGATTTTACTGATAAAAACTTCAATGCCTCAATAATATCGATATTGCGCAGATCAAGGGAAATCCTTGATTCTGCCTCCTGTTGAGATAATTCTCTTTTACTCTCTATAGATTCCTCATTTTTTATTTCAGGCATCTTAAGACGTACAATCTCCTCCTCTGCTTTAATATTGGGATTAAAAAAATGAAAAATAAAAATAATCACTGTTAGAAACCTTAATTTCATTTCAATTCTATCTCTTCGTTATTATAAAGCAAAATAACTCTATCTTTAAAGATCGCTTTCACCTTAAAATCTCCGAATGTCTGTCCGGTCTTTACAAAGAATGTACGCATTGCCCGACTATCTTCAATCATTGCGTCCGGATTTTCTGACCAGGAAATACCTACCAATTTTAAACTTTTTAACGCTTCCTGTACCGCCTCTGTAGAAGACTTGGTTGTTACTATCTGGGCTTTCTTTTCTATATTAAATATGTCGCGTTGACTTACCTTCTCCAGATAGTAGGAACTCGATTTTTTCAAAATAGACATATCAGTAACATCCATTACACTACCTTTCACCTTAAAAGAAACAGCTTCCAAGGCAGGTATCTTGTTTAGAGTATTAAATGAAAGGACTATGTTATGAATAAGATAAAAACATAAAAATATTACCACCCCCTCCAGTATACGATTAAGCCATAACAGATTAAACCCATAACTCAAAACCGATCTCTTTGTTTTAAAGAAATTATCCTTTAGAAAAGAAAATCTTCCTCGCCAGGCACCAAATGAAAATAATCCTCTACCCTGACGCACCCACGTGGTTTTCTTAACCTGGAAAGACTCTTTTTTACCCTCCTCAATCAAACGCAACAGTTCTTTTTCTGGACTTAAAGGCTTTTGTTCTGGCATATCCTTCCTCTATGACGATTTTTCTTCAGCCTGTTGAGGCGCTATTTCCTCTAGGATTCTTTCTAATTTCTTTATTGCCTCTCTTGTCTCTTCTTTATCCATCACCTCATCCCACGTCAACAGCTCCAACTCCTTCAGTTGTTCAGAAAAATTCTGGTAAAATGAAGACAGTTTTTCTTTAAGCCTAACTGTATCCGTATCTAAAATCTCTCCCTCCGAACTCTTTGATTGTGTCTTTAATTTATTAATCTCTCCCTTTAGATTTGAAATCTCTACTTCTTTTTCTCTAAGCATATTGTTTAATTTTGCTATTATTGATTTTGTAGATTCATCTGCATAATTTAATTCTTTAAGCTTTGACTCTAATTGCTGAATCTTTTTTTCATCCGCAGCAGATTTAACTTTTAATCGGCTAAATTCTTCTGATAGCTCCTGTTTGGAATTCTTTAACTCCTGAACCTGCTTCTGATAAAAAGACAGTTCATCTATAAGTTTATTTCT
>JAMWCP010000091.1 GCA_023819665.1 Candidatus Omnitrophota bacterium | reverse complement strand
GAAACTTCTGCGACTGAATAGTCTCTACTGTTAAGAGCAATAATATAAAAATGTTCTTTGTGATAATCCTTGAGTTTGCTTTTTATAAGCCGATAAACTTTTTCAGGGGAAGTAAGTTCTTTGCTTTTATAAGGTGGGGTTTGTGTGGAAAGGCGACGACCAATTTCAAACGCCGCTTTTATCTGGCAGGCTT
The DNA here is from genome assembly GCA_023819665.1 of Candidatus Omnitrophota bacterium. Taxonomy (GTDB): domain Bacteria; phylum Omnitrophota; class Gorgyraeia; order Gygaellales; family JAMWCP01; genus JAMWCP01. Next base: position 3,371 of record JAMWCP010000091.1, on the reverse strand, counting down.
TTGCTAAACCAATTCCTTTAATAGAGGATAATTCCTCAATACTTGCCTCAGCTAATTTTTGAAGACTGCCAAATTGCGCCAATAGTTTTTGCGCGGTAACTGCCACGGATTCACCGCAAACGCCACGGCCTAAAATAAGTTCCAATAACTCCTGTGCTGAAAGTGCTTCTTCGCCAAATTTAACCAACCGCTCACGCGGTCGTTCATCTTTTGGCAAATCATGCAGAGTAAATGATCTCTTCATATTCTAAAGAGACAGGTACCAATTATTTATCAAACTAAAGAATGTTTGACTTTAAATTTGAATCTTCTATTTCTCCCAAATTTAAAAAGCCGTAATTATCTCGACAAAGTATAATGGTATAGGAATTATGATTTATTTTCTTCTTTTAAATCTGGTATCTTCCGTAAAGATTTGTCAATCTGTTCAATATCCTGAGGCTCTTGTTCTGTAGCCCCAGCGCCCAGTTCTTTTAGTTTACGTGCTGCCGGCAAAACACGATGTTCCCAGGCTCCTATGGCGGCATTGTACGATTCAATTGCTTTCTCTAAACCATTTCTGATACCATTTAGATGTTCAGCAAATTTACAGACGCGATCGAATAATTCTGTCCCTGCAGCAGCAATTCTATAAGCATTCTCGGTGAGTTGTTGTTGCTGCCACGTGAAGGCAACTGTCCTTAATAGAGCAATAAGAGTGGTGGGTGTAGCTAAAATGACCCGATTAGCAATACCGTCTTCAATTAAATTGCGATCCTGTTCTAATGCCGCACTGAAAAATGATTCGCCGGGTAAAAATAAAACCACAAAATCTGGAGTAGGACTAAACTGATTCCAATATACCTTTGCACTAAGAAGTCTCATATGTTCCCTTACCGCCTGGGCATGTTGCAAAAGATATACCTTGCGAGAATCTTCATCTTCTGTCTCAATTGCACTCATATAGGCATCAAGAGGAGCCTTTGCATCTACAACCACCAAGCGCTCCCCAGGTAATTTAACTATAAGATCGGGTCGTCTACGCCCTTCTTCGGTATCCGCTGAAGGCTGTTCAACAAAATCACAGTACTGAGACATCCCTGCTACTTCCACTACACGACGTAAGGTTATCTCACCCCAGCGACCACGAACAACTGGTCTTTTAAGTGCAGTAACAAGATTGGTTGTCTCTTTCTGGAGTTGTTGATTTATCTGAGTCAATCGTTCAAGATACTGTTTCAACCCCCCATATGCATCAGCACGCGATTTCTCAAGTTCTCTAATCTGAAGCTCAAAATTATTTAGAGACTCTTTTAGTGGCTTGATCACTTCTTCAATTGCCTGTTGGCGTTTTCCCAAATCACCCTTTGCCTCGGTAAGTAAGTTCTCGAGGGTTTGCTTCGCCAGATTTAAAAAAACTTGATTACTGTCTTTAAGCGCGTCGGAAGAAAGGGCTTTAAATGTATTAATGAGTTCTTGCTTGGCTTCGGCTAAAAGCTGTTTTTGTTCCTCAAGGTTTTTCTTTGTTTCTTCAAGACGAGTTTCAACACCAATTCTTATCTGCTGTTCGGAAGTTAAAGCAGAACGCAGGTTATTCAATTCATTATCTTTTTGCTGAAGTTGTGTGCGCAACTCGGTAGCTATACTTTCTGCTGATTTGATTTTACCTTCTCTTTCAATAATCTGTCTTTGAATGAAGATGCTCACAAGAAACCAAACGATCAAACCTCCCGCGATAAAGCCGGTTATAAAAAGTATAATTCCCATCCCTTGCTCCTTCTTCTTATTCTCAAATATTATACATAAAGATTATACTATGCACTAACTTATACTACAATATAATTTTATGCAAAATATACCTTATCTACAGTAGACTCATCTATAAATTCATGGATATCTTTTTATATTTTTAGAAGAAAAATTTCCTCCCGTAAGACCATCAAGATAGGCAGTGAGTTCCTTTAATCTGATGATTTTATCCATCCTTTGATTGGCAGACAACTTTCCTTCAAGTATTTCCTTCTTAATCCTTAAGCGCTCAAAGTAAAGTTTATTTACCTCCTCTAAGAGATCATTTCTTAACTCAATCAAAAGCCGGATCTGTCCATCGATGAGTCTTTGCTGCTCACTCCATATAAGATCCGAAAGATTCCAAGTCAAAGATATCCCCCAATCAATGGGCCCTTCGGCAAAACGAGTAAAATTGGTATTACTGTAATAAGTGATGGTTTTATCGTAGTCAATATTTAAAGTGGGTAAGATTGCTTTTAGACGCGCTAAAATGCGGTGTTTTTCAATGGTCTTTGGCTCCACTATTCCCGCATAGGCAAGGGCTCTTTTCTGTACCTCCTTTATATCCGGCTCATCCTTAAGCAGGTCTTTTATGTCCTCTGATGATTCTGGAGAATAGGAATCTTGGCTTATATTATTTATAAATAATCCTTTATCTGTAGCCACATAAATTTTGCCTGTATCATCCTCTTCAATATCATATACCTCAGAAACCACCAACCTTAAGCTTATATTCTGCCAGAAATCCTTCTGATATAAAAATATTCCTTTTGGGCCTGCTACATATAAATGCCGCTCTTTAATATAGATTAAGGATATATCCCTGCTTAAAAGCCCATAATCCGCAAGAAAACTAAAAGTGTTAGCTTTATCCTTGCTTACCATTATGCCTTCTTTTGTAGCAATATATAAATTACCCTGCCTATCTATACTGATATCCATTATCTTATCAAAAGGGTTTTCTTTTTCTATCTCTGATTCTATACCTTCATTTTCTTCTCCACCAGTCTGGATAATTAGGCGTTCATAAAATTCTGTATCGGGTTTTACCCGATAAACTCCTCTTTCTGTCAAAACATAGATAATCTTAAAATTAAAATCATAGATTATTTTAATAATCCTTAGATGTCCCAAAACTGAAGACATCTTCTGCCAGGTTCTTCCTTTATCCTTGGAGATTAAAACCCCTTTTTCTGTGCCTAAATAAAGATAACCTTCTTCTGTCGCGGCCAGACTAGTTAAAGGATTATCCTGTTTTCTACTTCTGTATAAACTTACCCAGTGGTTTGCTTGAGGGTTATAAAAATAAAGTGTATCTTTTGTGCCGGCATATAGAAAACCACTTTTATCCTTAAAAAGAAAAATGCTATCCTTTGCTTTAAAGACAAGAGTCCAGTTCCTCCCTCTATCCTTAGTTCTATAGATTTCCTGAGGAGTGGCAATATAAATGTAGGGCTCGGCAATCAGAATATCATTTACCTTAGATGTGGCGTAAGGACTGATCCTTTGCCAATCCATATCCCGCGAAAAAACAGTTAATGGCATAGATAAACTTAATACTACCCCCAAAATAAATATCTTTTTCATCTTACCTCCTTTCT
>JAMWCP010000090.1 GCA_023819665.1 Candidatus Omnitrophota bacterium | reverse complement strand
GAATTGGCGGTCTTACTGCTGGGGCGATTTTGGCCAGAAACGGCAAAAAAGTATTGGTTTTAGAGAAGAATCCTGTTGCCGGCGGCTATGCAGTGAATTTTAGAAGGGGAGAATTTGAATTTGATGCATCGCTACATCTTCTAAATGGTTTTGGAAAAGGAAAAATTTCTTATCGGTTTCTGGAGGAGGCCGGTATTGATGAAAAGATAGAATTTATAAGGTCTCCATATCTATATCGCTCTATTTTTCCTGATTTTGATATTAGGCTACCCCAGTGTAATCCAGAAGCGTATATTGAACTTTTGGCTAAGTTTTTTCCTTCAGAAATAGACAAAGTTAAAGAGTTATTTAAGTTAATGTATAGAATATTTTGCCGAATTTATGAGGTAAGTGGAGATAGAATTTCGCCTGGAGATTTTACAAAATATATAGGACTAACCTACCAGGATGTTCTTAATGAATTTTCATTAAATGATAAATTAGTAGCAATTATTTCCCAAGTTTGGCCTTTTAACGGCTTGCCACCTAAACAGCTTCCATTTTTTAGTTTTCTTGTTTCATTTTGTGATTATGTGTATAATGGGGGATATTATCCTAAAGGAGGAGGACAGGCCATTGCGGATGCATTGGTCGCAGTAATCAGAGAGAATGGCGGAGCAGTAGTTTTCAAAAAGCCTGCTGAGCAGGTGCTTATTAAAAATGGAGTCGCCTATGGGATTTTAAGTAAAGATAGGGATGTCTTCTTAGGCAATAAGATAATTTGTAATATTGATGCGCGTACAGTCTTCCATAAATTAATAGGCGCACAACATTTGAACCACTTGTTTTTAAAAAAGATAGATGAAATGGAGCCTTCGATTTCCGCCTTTCAAGTTTATTTAGGTTTAAGTGTTGATTTAACTTCAAGTGGTCTTATAGATTATACAATTTTCTTAAATTATGATTATAATCTAGAGAAACATTATCAGGATTCAGTTGACAATAAGATGGATAAATCGCCTTTAGAAATAAGCATTTACAGTTTATTGACAGACAATAAGAGCTCTAAAAATAGAAGTATTGTAAATATTATTTCTTTGGCGGGGTACGATTTCTGGAAGAATATCCCCAAAGAACTTTATAAAGATAAAAAAGAGGAATTGGCCAATATCCTCATTAAAAGGGCAGAGGCTGTTATTCCTAAACTTTCATCTTCTATAGATACGATGGAGGTTGCAACCCCGCTTACCATGGAAAGATATACGGGGAATTATAAAGGTGCCATTTATGGCTGGAGTCCGAAATTAGCGCAGTTCGGAGTTCGAAGAATGGGGCAAAAAACCCCGATAAAAAATCTTTTTCTTTGTGGCGCCTGGACAAAGCCAGCTGGCGGAATAGCAGGTGTAATGCAATCAGGGGTAATTCTCTCTAATAAAATTCTAAATGGTGATTACTAATATAAAACAAAAGAAAAGAATTGTTATAACGGGTTTGGGACCGTTATCGTCGATAGGTATAGGAAAGCAAGTTTTATGGGAGTCTATTCTTGAAGGCGAGACAGGATTGACTTTAGAAGATTATAAAATAGATGGTGAGAAATTAGTTAGTTATTATGTGCATCGAATTAATAATTTGGATATTAGCAACTTTGGTATTAATAAAGATATTTTGAAAGATCTCAAGACATGGAAAGAGCAAGAAGAGTCTCTTGATTTATTTTATTTACTGGCGGTAGTTAAGTTGGCGTTAGATGATGCCAAGATTAACTATGTACAGACCTCTAAAACAAAAAAATTAGGTTTGGTATTGACCCATGAAAATCCAGGTTTAAGCCAATTTTATGAAGATATAATAAATGAATCTTACGATTTACTAAAGAAAGATAAGAAGATTACCAAAAAAGAATATTTCCTTGAGTTTTATAACCGATTTGATAAGAGAGGATATGACTTACAAACTTTTATGTTTCTTTTTCATGTTGCCAAGGCCTTTAATATCCATAGTTATTCTATCTTTCTCTGCAATGCCTGCGCATCTGGTTTATTTGCTTTAGAGACAGCAGCCGATATTATTAGGACAGGTAAATGTAATACTGTCGTGGTTGCCGGTTCAGATTACACAGACATTTTTAAATACCTTTGGTTTAAGAACCTTGATATGTATGCCGAAGACGGTAAAACAAAACCTTTTGCTAAAAACAGAAATGGATTTGTTACTGGTGATGGTGGTGCGGGAATTGTGTTGGAGGATTTAAATACCGCCTTAAAGAGGAAGGCACATATTTACGCAGAATATTTAGGTGGAGGTTTTTATTTAGAAGGATGGAAGGTCGTCATACCGGACACAACTGGCAATGCTTATAAAATTGCCATAGAGACCGCAATAAAAAACAGCAATATAAAAAAAGAAGATATTGACTTAATCGTTCCCCACGGTGTGGGAACAAAGCTCACAGATGTCTATGAGGCAAAGACGCTTACCGATATTTTTGGAAGACATCCTAAAAAACCTTTAATTACTTGCTTTAAGCCTTATATCGGTCATAACTTAGGTAGTACAGCGTTATTAGAGACAGTTATACTCTTATTGGCATTGGAGAAGAACTTAATACCTCCCACTCTAAATTGCACTGAGGTTGATCCAAAATTAAATATTGATTTGGTAAGAGAGTTGACAAAGTCAGAACTTAAAATAGTAATGAAAACCGCATGTGGATTTGCCGGATTTAATGGGGCTTGCATTTTTAAGAAATTCGCCAAAAAATAATATAATATGAATCTAAATTTATTTTCGCTATCTTCAATTATAAACTTATCTTTAGCATTAGTTATAGGTATTTTTGTCTATCTAAAAAGTCCGCATAAGCGCACAAGAACTCTTTGGATAATCTTTTGTTTTGCCGTATCAATATGGAGTTTTGCCAGCCTGAGGTTTTCCACGATTCTCTCAAAGGAAAAGTCTATGTTTTGGTGGCAGATAGCCAATATCGGCGTCATTTTATCACCGGTTTTTTTCTTTCATCTTATTACTCACATATTAAGTCTTACAAAGAAAAAAGAAGTTATAGTATGGTATCTTTTTGCTTCTTTTTTTATTATTGTAAATATATTCTATAAAAGGATCTTTATTGGAGATTTGCACTTAATTTATAACCAATTTTATTGGATATCATGGGGACTGAATAATCTTTTACACATTGTGTTTTTCATAAGTTTCTGGACGATTTTGCTACCTTATTGTTTTATCCTTATGGTATTAAAATACCGAAGAGTTTCAGGAAGCGAGAGAATGAGAATTAAGTATTTTATGTTAGGAGCTCTCATCTCCTGGTTAGGTGGTTATGGAAATTTTATGCCTTGTATTAGTCCGAAAGTATATCCTCTTTCTAATTTTTTAGTGGGTGTATATTCGTTCATTTTGGGTTATGCTATGGTCCGTTATCATCTTATGGATATCAAAGTCGCCCTTACCCGCGGCATGGCACTTTTGATTACCTACTTGTTTGTCTTTGGACTGCCGCTTCTTCTGGTTTTCTTAAAACCCCAACTTGTAAATCTCTTCGGTAATTTCTGGTGGATTATGCCTTTAGGTCTATTTTCGGCCTTAGCCTTGCTTGGACCATTTGCCGCAATCTTTCTTATTAACCGCATAGAACAAAAAAGACTCCAAAAAGAAGAAGACCTCGCCCAGGCCAGGTTCCTTATCGATACTTTAGGAATGCTTAAAGAGAAAACCAAGGGAAATTTAACCGAAGAAGAAACAAATTTATTAGAAAATGTACTTTATGAATTAAG
>JAMWCP010000089.1 GCA_023819665.1 Candidatus Omnitrophota bacterium | reverse complement strand
AAGCTTTTATCTGAGGAACATATACAGAAGCTTATAGATTTAGTTAATAATGATAGAGAAGCTCAAGAATTAGGAAAAGTTTATGATTTGACCTGCACTTTAGCAGTTAAGAATCAGGATTTAAATAAAGCAGTCTGTTTTTATTATGAAAAAGGAAAGATTATTAAAACCGATGATAATGAATATGCTGAGTTTGTAATTATTGGTAGAGAAGAGATCTTAAAGAAGATTTTTAATCGCCAGCTCGATCCTTTTGTTGCCTCAACTCAAGGTAAGGTAAAAACAAGAGGTGATTTTACCAAAATGAGTAAATGGTATCCGGTTCTGGTAAGGACATTTAAGCTGTGGGAGGAGGCACCGGTGGAATAGGATGGTTAAGGTATATCCATATTATATCGCCGGCGAGTTTAGAAAAAGTAATGAAGAGATCACCAAACTGAATCCGGCTAATGAAGATATTTTTGCAAAAATTTTTGAGACAAAAAAAGAGGACCTGGATTTTTGTCTAAAGAGAGCCAGAGAATCCCAAGAATTATGGAAAAATCTTTCCTTTAAGGAAAGGGCAAAGGTATTAAGAGAGATTAATAAAATTTTATTAGATAATTTAAGGTCTCTGGCAGAATTAGAGACAGAAGAGATCGGCAAACCCTTAAAGGAGTCCTTATTTGTGGATATTCCTTTGGCTGCTGAATGTTTTAACTACTATGCCTCTTTTTTAGAATCTTTAAATGAAGATTTAATAGAAGATGAATTAGGTATCAGTTTAATAAAATATGAGCCTTTGGGAGTGATAGCAGTTTATTTACCTTACAATGTCCCTTTGATGATTTTTGGATTTAGTTGTGCTTCGGCTTTGGCGGCAGGTAATTCCTTGATCATTAAGCCATCCGAGTATGGTTCTTTATCCTTATTAGAATTAGCCACCTGTATAGATAAACTGGATATTCCCAAAGGGCTGATAAATATTGTTACCGGAAAAGGAGATACTTTGGGTAAATCATTAGCTCAGAGTGATGTGGATATGATTTCTTTTACCGGTTCAAGAGAAACCTTAAAGAAGATATTTATAGAATCTATAAATAAGCCCAAAAAAATCATCTGTGAATTAGGCGGTTGCAATTTGTGTGTGGTCTTTTCCGATGCTGATAAAAGAAGAGTTTTAGAGAATATTTTGGGCTCCTCCTTTATTAAATCCGGACAGATGTGCATCGCAACAAGTTTGATTTTGATCGAAGAAGAAATCTATGAGGATCTGGTTAAAGATTTGCTTGATAAGACAAAAAGGATTAAAATAGGGGATCCCTTTGATCCACAGACACAAATGGGACCTCTTCCTACCGGAGGGCACTTAGAAAATATCCATAAACAGGTTAAAGACCTCCAGACAAAAGGAGCAAAGGTCTTATGTGGTGGAGAACCTTTAAGTAAAAAAGGATACTTTTATCCTCCTACCATATTAGAATTAAAAGAGATTATCTATGAAGAATTTTTTGGCCCGGTGGTTTTGCTTAGACGTTTTAAAAGACAAGATATAGAAAAAATTATAAGACAAAATCCTAGCGGATTGGTTTTACAAGTCTGGACAAAGGATATGCATAAAGCAAAAGAGTTAGCAGATATCTCTGGTTATGGTACGGTCTGGATAAACACCTTTGCCCAGATGAGCCCCGAGATTCCTTTCGGAGGAAACAAATTAAGTGGTTGGGGAAGGAATTTGGGAAGGTTTGGTTTTTTTGAATACGCGCAACCTAAACACATCGGGATAGGGTTTAAAGGAAGCCCGGTAGAAGGGTGGTTTGGATTTTAAAAGTATGAGCAAAAGATTCATTCGCTGGTTTAGTCACGGATTAATTCGCTATCGCTTTGGTTTCTTAGGACTGTGTTTAATTATCAGTTTATTTTTTGGTTATCAATTAAAAAATCTTTCCTTTAAAACGAATCTAGCTGATTTTTATCCCTTAAAACATCCTTACTTAAAAGTGCAGGATAAACTTACTTCTATTTTTGGAGGAATAAATCAGGTATTGATAGCCATCGAGGTAAGAAAAGGAACAATCCTAAATCCTATAACCTTAGAGAAGGTCTGGTATATCACGGATGATCTATATTTGACAGAAGGAATTAATGCAGGAAGAGTGGTTTCGCTTTCAGCAAGAAAGGTAAAGTATGTAGAGGCAAATGAAGAAGGTTTTTTAAGTATGCGGCTTATGCATGATCCCCCTAAAAGAGAGGAAGAGATTGAAGAATTAAAGAAGAGGATTATAAAGACACCTATTGTTTATGGTCCAATTGTATCAAGAGATTTTAAGGCTACTTTGATCCAGGCAGATTTTGAAAAGGATGTTTCCGTGCGCAAGATCTTTAATCTGATGCAGGAAATTAAAAATAAGTACGAAGATAATAATCATAAAATTTATCTTAGTGGTTATCCTTTATTACAGGGCTGGCTGGATGCATATTTAGCTCGGATGATAAAATTGTTTCTTTTAACGCTTATTTTAATCGCTCTGGTTTTGTATCAAATCTTTCGTTCTAAGAGAGGGCTTTTTTTGCCGATAATTTCTGCTTCGATGGCTACACTTTGGGGCTTGGGTCTGATGAGTATGTTCAGTTATAAACTTACACCTTCAACAGTTTTGGCACCATTTTTAGTCTTCGCTTTGGGGGTAAGTCACTCCGTGCAATTTATTAAACATTATTATGAATATATGAGTCAATATAAACAAAATCCCAAGGCAGTAAGTATAAAGATAACTAAAGATCTGTTCGTCCCTGCTTTTGTAGGTTTGTTAACTGATGGGATTGCGCCTTTTAGTTTGCTTATGGTTCCTTTGGGGATAATCCGGAGTTTAGCCGTAGGGATTGGTTTTGGGATTTTAAGTATATTTTTCTCAACCATAATTCTTGTACCAAATTTACTGTCTTTTATGAAACCACCTAAAAGGCTGGAGGTTTTAAAAGAAGAAGCCACCACCTTTACCAACCGGATAATGATGAGTTTTGCAAAATTGGCAATAAAAAAATCTCTGCGGTGGTTGGTAATTATAAACTTCTTATTACTTACCTTTGTTTCTCTTTGGGGGATAAAAAATATTGAAGTGGGAGAAAAAAGGTCAGGCACGTCTCTACTTTACGCAAAACATCCTTATAATGAAGCCGAGGATTTTATCTCTAAAAAATTTGCTACATCAGATCCTTACTATATTTTAGTGGAGGCAGAAAAAGAAAACGGATTGGTAAGTGTCTCGGCTTTAAAGGAGATGGATTCTTTACAGCGGTATTTAGAGAAAAATGTCCAAGGGGTAGGCAGAACCCTTTCTTTAGTTGAGTATATTAAAGGAATGAATTTAGCCATGTTTGAGGGAAGGGTTTCTGAATATATAATTCCTGAGCAGGATACCACAGTGAATGAATATCTATTTTTATATTCTTTAAATAACTTTCCGGGTGATTTCGAACCCCTGGTAAGTTCAGATTACCGTTATGCCAATATAAAGATTGATTTGCGAGATCATAAAAGCAAAACCATAAAAGATGCACTTAGAAAAACAGAAGATTGGCTTAATACTTATCATAGAGATAGCTCTATAAAATTTTCCTACGCCGCAGGAAATATCGGGATGCTGGCAGCTGTAAACGAGGTAACCGCTCAGATGCTCAGTTTAAATTCTTTTACTACTGCGGGAATGGTACTTTTTTGTTTGGTAGTAAGTTATGGCTGGATTTTGGGGCTGGGAATTCTTTTTTTACCGGTAGTTTTTCGTACCACTTTGCTTTTGGGTATTTTAGGTTTTTTAAAAATAGGTCTGACCTCAGAGATTATTCCAGTGGTG
>JAMWCP010000020.1 GCA_023819665.1 Candidatus Omnitrophota bacterium | reverse complement strand
CGCAAAAACAAGCTTAAGAATTGCTTGCTCTTTCTCCAAGACAAATAGCCAACTTAGCGCAAAGGGTCAAAAGGGAAGGCGATAGAGGTATAGTCCATACGCTAAGGGGTAGGCCTTCTAACCGCAAGATTCCTTTGAAAACAAAGGATAGGGTTATCCAAAGACAAAAGGAAGGGTGGAAAGGGTTTTAAGAACATTGCAAGATAGATTAATCAAAGAGATGAGATTAAAGAATATTAAGACTAAAGAAGAGGCAAATGAATTCTTAGAAGGGTATCTATCTAAAATTTAATCAGAGGTTCAGTATTCAGCCTCTAAATCCCACTAATCTCCATAGACCAATTCCTAAAACAACAGATTTAGATAAGATACTCTCCATAAGAACAAAAAGGACCTTAAGAAACGACTTTACCATAAGACACAACAAAAACTCTATCAGATTCTAGATACACCTATAGGTATCCAGACAAAGCAAGTCTTTGTAGAAGAAAGACTAAACGGTAAGATGTATATTAACTATAACGGTTTTACTCTAAAATATAAACTCAGAGATACAAAGCCACCGAAGCCAAAAGAGGAAGCCCTTTACAAACCAAGAAAAAAATACACTCCTCCTAAAGATTATCCTTGGAGGAAGTTTAAATTACCCGGTTCTTTAAATTTTGAAGAAAAAGAAGAAGCTTTGGTAGATGTTCTTTAAAAAAGTAACATTTCTATTTTGCTAAAAATATGAAATTTCTATATTGCTTTTACAAACGTTTAATTTTTCCTTGACATTGTAAGTTTTTGGTGTTATTATAATTATGTTTAAGAAGAGGAGGTTTTATGACGAAGAAAGACTTAGTATTAAAAATTTCTGATGAGACGCGTATCAAACAGATAGATGTAAAGAAGGTGATTCAGAAAACATTTGATTATATAATTTCTGCTTTACAGAATGGCGAGAAGATCGAGTTAAGGAATTTTGGTGTATTTAAGATTAAACAGAGGAAGAGCCGCACTGGAAGGAATCCTAGGACCGGTCAAATAGTTCCTGTCCCTCCACGTCGAGTAGTGGTTTTCAAGCCTGGTTTGGAGATGAAGAAGAGAATAAAATAATAAGCCACTAAATATAATAAATAGAAGTCGCATTTCTTAAATGTATAAATCTGTACGGGGCACAAAGGATATTTTACCACCCGAAGTATTTTGGTGGCAGGATATAGAAGCAAAGGCAAGAGATATTCTCACCATTTATGGTTATCAGGAAATACGTACTCCTTTAATTGAAGATATAGGACTCTTTAGGCGTTCTTTAGGAACATTTAGTGATGTGGTTAATAAACAGATGTTTTTGGTAAAAAGATTATCTGGATTAGTTTCAGAGGAAGACAAAGAAAAGATGGTGCTAAGACCGGAGGGTACAGCATCAGTGGTACGCGCATATTTGCAAAATAGAATAGATAAGACTTTAGATTTTGTAAAATTTTTTTATATAGGTGCGATGTTTCGTGCCGAACGTCCTCAGAAAGGAAGATTGAGACAGTTTCATCATTTGGGGGTAGAAGCAATCGGTTCATATTCTGTATATTTAGATATAGAATTGATCATGTTGGTTCAACATCTGCTTGAAGAATTTGGAGTAGAAGATTTTACAATAAATCTAAATAGTATAGGCTGTAACAATGATAAAAATAAATTAGCGTTATTTATAAAAAATACTCTTAAGACAAAAATTATTGCTTTTTGTAAAGATTGCCAAAGAAGATACGAAACAAACATATTAAGGATTCTTGATTGTAAGAATAGAAATTGTCAAGAGATATTAAAGGGAATTAAGATAAAAGAGGATTATCTTTGTAATGAGTGTCTTGTTCACTTTAATGAACTTAGGGAAGGCTTGGATAGTCTGCAGATAAAGTATAAACTCTCACCTTTTTTAGTAAGAGGTTTAGATTATTATACTCGCACTGTATTTGAGATCACCCAGAAAGATTTGGGTAGTCAGGATGCTATTGGCGCAGGTGGAAGGTATGATGATTTAGTAAAAGAATTGGGAGGGCAACCCCAGGGAGCAGTTGGATTTGCTTTAGGATTAGAGAGAGTATTATTAGCAAAAAAACAAAAAGAACTACCTTCTCAAAGGGTTCTCATCTTCCTTATTCTCTTAGGCGAGAGAGCAAAAAGAGAGGGCCTAAAGATACTTAAAATTTTACGTCAGAATAAAATATGTGCAGATATGGATTATCAGGAGAAATCTTTGAAGGCAGCTTTACGTCGCGCCGATTCTTTAAAAGCGAGATTTGTAGTTATCTTAGGAGAACAGGAATTAGATAAAAAGATACTACAATTAAAGGATATGCAAAAAGGTTTACAGAGAGAAATTAGTATAGAAGAATTATTGAGAAATCCTAAATCCTATTTATGTTAAGAACTCATACTTGTGCAGATTTGACCCCCGAAGATGTAAATAAAGAAGTTACTCTGTGTGGGTGGGTTAAATGTAGACGCGACCATGGGAAGCTTATATTTGTAGATCTAAGGGATAGATATGGCTTTATCCAGGTAGTATTTAATCCCCGTATATCTAGCCAAGCCTATGAGTTAGCCCAGAGTATTCGCAATGAATTTGTTTTAAAAGTTAAAGGAATAGTGCAACTACGACCCAAGGGGACAGAAAATTTGAAGATTCCTACGGGAAAGATCGAATTGGAAGCCAAAGAGTTAGAGATTCTTAATTCTGCCCAGAATCTCCCTTTTGATATAGAAGGAAACGGCGACATTTCAGAAGAATTGAGGTTTAAATACAGATATTTAGATTTAAGAAGATCGCAAATTTTAGATAATTTTATATTCAGACACAAGGTATGTAATATAATAAGATGGTTTTTAGATAAGGAAGGATTTTTGGAATTTAGCACCCCTTATCTTACTAAATCTACTCCTGAAGGAGCAAGGGATTTCTTGATACCTTCACGACTCAATCCGGGTCTTTTTTATGCACTACCACAATCCCCTCAATTATTTAAACAGATTTTGATGGTAGGAGGGGTTGATCGCTATTATCAGATTGCTACGTGTTTTCGAGATGAGGATTTAAGACAGGATCGTCAGCTAGAATTCACTCAGTTAGATTTAGAGATGTCTTTTGTGGAAGAAGAAGATATATTTAATCTTTGTGAAAGATTAATGTATCAGATTTTTAAACAGACCAAAGCATTAGAGATCTCTTTACCCTTTAGACGCCTGACTTATGAAGACGCAATGGGAAAATACGGTACAGATAAACCTGATTTAAGAAAAGAAGATGGAAGTGACTTTTCTTTTGTGTGGGTTATAAATTTTCCTCTTTTTAAATATAATGAAGAAGAAAAGCGTTGGGAGAGCGAACATCATCCGTTCACTGCACCTAAGCAGGAAGATATTGTGAATTTGGATACATCGCCACAGGTGGTACGGGCGCGTTCTTATGATTTGGTATTAAACGGGACAGAGATAGCTTCTGGTTCAATCCGTATCCACCAGAGAGCTCTTCAGGAAAAAATATTTAAGATAATAGGGATAAGTAATATAGAGAGCCAAAAGCGTTTTGGTTTTCTTTTGGAAGCATTTCAATTTGGCGCTCCTCCTCACGGAGGAATTGCTTTTGGGTTAGATAGATTAATAAGTATATTACTTGGTAAAGAAAGTATTCGAGAGGTAATACTTTTCCCTAAGACTCAGAAAGGAATATGTTTATTAACAGAAGCACCTTCTGAAGTAGAAAATCGACAATTAAAAGAATTAAAAATAAAGTTAGATAAAAATGGGAGGTAAGATATGCAGATTAAAACCATATCTTTTATTAGTATAATCTCTTTGTTGTTATCTGCGTGTACCCTGAGGACTTATAAGGTAGTCCGCGAAAGAGTAGATCAGGAAATAACAGGAAATCGCGGTTATATACAAGGGAAACCTAAAGAATCGAAAGTAATAAGAAAGCCTACACGTACCATTCAGGAGGTGCAGATAGAGTTACATTCACCGATAAAATTTGAAAGAATTTTACCCCCTAACCAAAAAAGTTTGAAAAAAGAAGATAAAGAACTTTGGGGAAACTTAGGGTATATAGAGAAAAAATCTTTACCACAAAAATCAAAAAAAGAAGACTCTGCTTTATTGATAGATAAGTATACCGTCCAAGAAAACGATACCTTGCAGAAGATTTCTCAGAAATTTTATGGTACAACCCGTTTTTGGTATCGGATCTATGAATTAAATAAAGATATAATTAAGGAGCCAAATAAAATTTATCCTGGTCAGATAATAAGTATCCCTATAGAGTCAAAAACCAAAGAAGAGAGTAAATTCATAGATCTTAAATAATTGTATGTTTTATGCAGAGAAATATCAATATAAGTAATCAGAGAGACATCCAGTTACTTTTTGGTCCCCATGATAATAACATAAAAACTATTGAAGATGAATTTCAGGTAAAAATAATTATTCAACCTAATTCCTTAAAAATAACAGGTAAAGATGATAATGTAGAAAAAACAAAAAATCTTTTAGAGTATCTTTTAGAATCTATAAGAACAGGACACAGGGATCTTGGCCGAGAGCATCTTTTCTATCTTATTCGGTTATTTAAGAGCGAACAGATAAAGTACAATGAGATGCGAGAGAAAGGATTAGTTTTTTCTTTTTCTACCAAACAGATTGGCCCGCGTACAAAGGGACAGAGAGAGTATGTAGAGGCTATTAGAAATTACGATATTGTTTTTGCGATTGGGCCTGCCGGTACGGGGAAGACTTATTTAGCTATGGCCTCCGCTGTGGAGGCATTTAAGAAAGGAGTGGTGAGAAGGATAATATTGACGCGACCGGCTATTGAAGCCGGAGAATCTCTGGGATTTTTACCGGGAGATATGTACGAAAAGATCTCTCCTTATCTAAGACCACTTTATGATGCACTTTATGAGATGATGGAGGCAGAACAGATTGAGAGATATTTAGAAACAGGAATTATTGAGGTAGTCCCTCTTGCTTATATGCGAGGGAGAACTTTAAATGACGCCTTTATTATATTAGACGAAGCACAGAATTGTACTGCTGAGCAAATGAAGATGTTTTTAACACGTTTGGGATTTGATTCCAAAGCAGTAATTACCGGAGATATTACTCAGAGCGATCTCCCTAAAGGTAAACCCATAGGTTTAATTCAAGCACAGGAGCTTTTGAAAGATATCGAAGGCATAAAGTTTATTTATCTATCGGGTAGAGACGTAGTAAGACACCCTCTTGTACAGAGGATTATTGAAGCATATGAAACCAAATCTTCTAATAAGTAATTTTTTAAATAAATTTTTTATTATTTTTCTTATAATTTTATTTTTCATTCTGCACGTAGATATTTTAAAGTTAAATCCATTGATAGTAATCTTTGTTATTTCTGTAGGTGCATACTTTATCTTTAGAGAAAAGAGTGGTAGAAAATTGACTGGTAAAATCCCCCATTTAATTTTACTTTATCTTTTATTTTTATTTATCTCGGATACATTGCTCAGAAATAATAAACCTTTGTATTTTATTCCTTTTTCTTTGATATCTATGCTGACAACTATCGTTTTTTCTGATTTGGAGATGTCTTTGTTGATGTCCATGATGTTAGGAGTTACATTTGGTTTTCAGACAGATAATTTTTTCTGGGGTGTAGTTCTGTTTAATAGTGCTATTTTCTCTTCTCTGATGAGTTGGAAAGTAAGACGTAGATTTCAGGTTATCCGTGCAGGAATGGTAGCGGGATTAGTTCAAGTTGTGAGTATCCTTTTTCTAAAGAAATTTGTAATGGGAGATCCATTAATATATATTTGGTTTTTTTTAAATGGATGTGTCTGTGGTATAGTTATTTCAGGGGTACTTCCTTTATTTGAATATCTATTTGATAGGATTACCAATATAACTCTTCTAGAATTATCTGATTTCGATAATCCTCTTTTAAGAGAGATGATATTGAAAGCGCCGGGTACATATCATCATAGTTTAATTGTAGGGAACCTTGCTGAAGCAGCCAGTGAAGCGATAGGTGCAGATGCTTTGCTAAGTCGCATCGGTGCTTATTATCATGATATTGGTAAGATAAATAAACCTATGTATTTTATTGAAAATCAGACGTTAGGCAAAAATTCTTACGACAATCTTTCTCCTTCTTTAAGTAAATTGATAATTATAAATCACGTCAAAGAAGGCGCGGCGCTTGCCAGAAGGTATAAGTTAAATGAGAAAATAATTGATTTTATCTTACAGCATCATGGTACAAGTTTAGTTTACTATTTTTATCTTAAAGCATTACAGGATATGAAAGATGAGAGAATAGATGACGATTTTCGTTATCCAGGACCAAAGCCAAAGACCAAAGAAACAGCGGTTGTGCTTTTAGCGGATTCGGTGGAAGCTGCTTCTCGTACTATGCGTCAACCCACTCCTACCAAGATCGCTGAATTAGTTCATAGAATTATTAATAATAAATTTATAGATGGACAACTTGACGAGTGTGAACTTACTCTAAAAGATTTAGAAAAGATAGCAGGGGTTTTTATTAAGATATTAACATCTATGTATCATGCAAGAATAACCTATCCAAAGAAATAAAAACTCTTCGCGGTTTAATAAGATATCTGTGCAGGTAAATATAGAAAAGTTAGACAATGAGAGACTGCCGCTTTCAAAAAGGATAATTAGAGCTGCAATTCTTTATTTGCTAAAATTTCTTAAATTAAAAAAAGGACAGCTTAATATCTATTTTATAGATAAACGAAGAATACGTCTATTAAATAGACGTTATCTTAAGAAAGATAAGCCAACAGATGTACTTTCTTTTAATTTAAATGAAAAAAAGGGAAACATATTAGCAGAGATATTCATATGTCTTGCCTTAGCTAAACGAAATGCCGTTTTATATAAAAATTCTTTTGCACATGAAGTTATGCTTTACATAATTCATGCAATATTGCATATCCTTGGTTTTGATGACAGGAGTAAGAAGGAAAGAAGATTGATGCTTAATAAACAGGAGAGTTTATTAAGTTTAGTGTCATCTTATATTTATTCAAGATATAAAATCAGGATTAATTAAATATGGCTTTGGTTAGGACAGAAGGATTGGTAATTAAAAAATTTGATTATGGAGAGACAAGTTTAGTGGTACGTTTTTATACAAAGGATTACGGAAAGATCAATCTTATTTTTAAAGGCATAAAGAGTGAGCCGCAGAAGTTCTTTTCGTCTCTCGAAGTATTTTCATACAACGAGATAATATTTTATAAAAATAAAAATACATCGTTACATTTAGCTAGTCAGTGTGATTTAAAAGAGAATTTCGATCCTATAAGAAATAATTTAGATAAAATTTCTTTTGCTAGTGTAATAATGGAACTCTTAGATGTGGTTATGCCTTTAGAGGATAAAAATGAAGAGGTATTTACTCTTTCTTTTGACTCGCTGAAGGCAATTTGTGAATATCAGTATCCGGATAAAATTATCACTATTTTCAAGATAAAGATTCTTTCTCTTTGTGGTTTTAAACCGCATTTAGATTCCTGTATAATCTGCCAAGAGAAGATAAGCAGTCAGGCAAGATTTAGTGTAAATTTAGGAGGGCTTATCTGCAGTAATTGTCAGAAAAAAGATATAAAGGCCAGACCGGTTTACAGGGGTACCGTTGCTACTATTTTACATATAGAGAAGAATAATCTGGCCAATAATTTAAATTTAGGAATAAATCCTCAGATTAAAAGGGAACTCGATTATATTCTGGATACATTCTTTGAGTTTCATTTGGAAAAAAAATTAAAATCTGAGAAGTTAGCGATAGATTTGACTGGAAAAATTTAATTTTTAAAGAGGAGGCGATAATGAGAATAGTAGTGGTAGGACCGGGTGCGATGGGATGTCTATTGAGTGCCTTTCTCTCTAAAACACAGCAAGATTTGTGGCTTTTAGATAAAGATAAAGAACGGGCAGTGAGAATAAATCAACAAGGGATAATTGTGGAAGGAATTTCAGGTGAATGGCAGGCAAGAGTTAAAGTTACTGCAGATGTAAATGATATTAAAAATTCTGATTTAATTATTTTGGCGGTGAAATCCTACGATACTCATCAAGTTTGTATATCTATTAAGCCTTTAATAGGAGAGGAAACTATCGTTCTTACTCTGCAAAATGGTTTAGGTAATATAGAGACGATAGGAGAGATTATTGGACAGGATAAAGTAATTGCAGGGGTGACAAATCAGGCAGCAACTTTATTGGCAGAAGGACATATCCGGCATGCCGGGGTAGGCGAGACAATCATTGGACGGGTTGACAGTCGTATTCCGGTGGGGTTGCGTCAGATAAGAGAAATTTTTAATAAGGCAGGTTTACCCACCAAGATCTCTCGTGATATAAAGAGTTTACTTTGGTCAAAATTGATTATTAATGTAGGGATAAATGCCCTAAGTGCTATTACCCGACTTAATAATGGAAAACTAATTGAGTTTGAGGGGACGCGTCGAATTTTAAGAGAAGTAGTGATGGAAGCAATTCGTATTGCTAAGAGAAAGAGAATTAAACTTATATACGATGATCCCTTAGCCAAAGTAGAGGCGGTCTGTGAGGCAACAGCAACAAATGCATCTTCAATGTTACAGGATATATTGAGAAATAAGCGTACAGAGATAGATTCTATAAATGGTGTCGTTGTGCGTTTGGGACAAGAACTGGGAATACCTGTACCCGTGAATTCGGTATTAGTAGATTTAGTTAAAACAATAGAAGCAAGTTATAATTTAAAAGCTTCTTAAAAATATTATTATGAAGAATATTTATGTGGCTCAGATTTTTCGTAACATTGCTAAGATATTACAGATAAAAGGCGAGAATCCTTTTCGTATTCGTGCCTATGAAAAAGCGGCTCACAATATAGAGAGTTTAAATCAGGATATAGAAGAACTCATAAAAAAGGATGAACTTACGAGTATTCCGGGTATTGGGAAGGATTTAGCAGAGAAAATAAAAGAGATTGTTTCTTCCGGAACGCTTAAGGATTATTTAGAATTAAAAAAGAGTGTCCCTGAAGGGTTATTGGAATTACTCAATATTCCTTCTGTAGGGCCAAAGACTGCTAAACTTCTGTATGAAAAACTGAGGATAAAAAGCATAAATGATTTAGAAAAGTCAATAGATGAGGATAGACTTAAAGGTATTTTTGGTATTAAAGAAAAGACCATTACAAATATTCGCAAAGGAATTGAAATTATAAAAAAGGGTAAAGAACGCCTTCCTTTGGCTCAGGCTCTTCAAATAGCAGAAAGATTTATCCAGCCACTTAAAGAATTAAAAGAGGTAAAAAAGGTCTCCTATGCAGGAAGTTTACGCCGAAAAAAGGAAACAGTTAGGGATATTGATATTCTGGTAATTTCAGATAATCCTCATAAAGTGATGGATATTTTTACAGCGCTTCCTATGGTTAAGGAAATTTTGGCTAAAGGTGATACTAAGGCCTCTGTTCGTACTTTCGAGGATATTCAGGTTGATTGTCGAGTAGTAGAGGAGAGGTCTTTTGGTGCAGCACTTATGTATTTTACCGGTTCTAAGAATTTTAATATAAAATTAAGAAAGCTAGCAATTCAGAAGGGTTTAAAGATCAATGAATACGGTATATTTAAAAACGATAAATTTATTGCCGGCAGAACAGAAGAAGATATATTTAGACTTCTGGACATGGCTTATGTTCCTGCAGAGTTAAGAGAAGATTTGGGTGAGATAGAACTTGCCTTAAAATTTTCTCTACCTCAATTAGTAGAGCTTAATCAGATAAAAGGAGATCTGCATGTTCACTCTAAATGGTCAGACGGAGGAAATAGTATTGAAGAGATTATTTCCTTTTGTATAAAGAAGGGTTATTCTTATATTGCAATTACCGATCATTCCCAAAGTCTTAAGGTAGCAGGTGGTTTGGGGGCTAAAGAGTTGGAGAAAAAAAGAGAGGAGATAGAAAGGTTAAATAAAAAATTTAAAAATATTCGTATACTTTATGGGGCAGAAGTAGATATTGATTCGGAAGGAAAACTTGATTATAAGGATATACTCTTAAAAGAATTTGATATCGTAATTGCTGCTATACATACAGGTTTTAAGCAGACTAAAGAGAAGTTGAGTAGTCGTATTATCAAGGCATGCGAAAATAAATATGTACACATTATTGCTCATCCTACCGGAAGACTGTGGGGGGTAAGAGATGCTTATGAGATCGATTTGGAAAAGATACTTAAGGTATGTAAAGATACTAATACCTCTCTGGAGATCAATGCTTTTCCTCAACGTTTAGATCTTAATGATATACATAGCCGGATGGCTAAAGAAGCAGGCGTAAGATTAGTTATAGGGACAGATGCGCATTCTCTTGATCAGTTAGATAATCTTCATTTAGGTGTAGCGGTTGCTCGTCGAGGATGGTTGGAAGGGGGAGATATATTGAATGTATTGAGCGTTGAGGAGCTACTTAAATCTATAAAAAAATGAGAATTTATAGATGCTTAAGTGATAAATTTATTTTATTATTTATTTTTTTCTTTTTTATAGGATGTTTTCAAGAGATACTTTATACTGATACCGCCATTCTTATGGGAACATATGTAAAGGTTGTTTCTCCATATAAAGAAGCGGGGAGAATTGTTTTTGATGAGATAGAAAGAATAGAGTTACTTTTGAGTAAATTTAATCCTCAAAGTGAAATTTTTTATTTAAACCAACAGGGTAAAGCAAGGGTGAGCGCAGAAACTTTTTATATTATAAAAAAAGCAAAGGAGTTCTTTGAATACACAGGGGGCGCATTCGATATTACCGTAGGGCCTTTGCTTAAACTTTGGGGGTTTGATACTCATGATTATAGAATTCCCACATCGGAGGAGATTGAAAGGACAAAGGAGTTGATCGGCTCAGATAAGATATTGCTCGATATAGAAAATATGATTGTTGAATTTCAAAAAAGGGGTATGCTTGTGGATTTGGGAGGGATGGCAAAGGGTTACGCTGTTGATTGTGCAATAAAAAAATTAAGAGAAAAAGGAATAAAGAGCGCTCTCGTTAATGCAGGAGGAGATATATATTGTTTAGGCGACAGGTTTAATAAAGACTGGAAGATAGGTATTCGTGATCCTAAAACAAAGAAGATAAGAAAAGTAATCAGGGTAAGAAATAAAGCGGTAGCTACCTCTGGAGATTATGAGTTTTTCTTTATTCAAGATAATAAACACTTTAGTCATATCTTTGATCCGCTTAAGGGAATGCCTGTAAATGCAGGCATAAGTTCAGTAACTATAGTAGCTGATGATTGTCTTACCGCCGATGTTTTGGCAACTACTGTATTTGTACTTGGTAAAGAAGAAGCACAAGAATTGGTTGAAAAATTTGGAGCGAGAATAGAAGATATAGTAATTTATTGATATTGGCGGATTGCAAAAACGATAAAGTATGAATAGTAAGATGAAGATAGAAGAGATAATGGCTCACAAAGGTAAACGTAAACTTACCATGCTTACTGCTTATGATTATCCTTTGGCGAGTTTAATTGATCGGGCAGGTATAGATATGATTCTAATAGGCGATTCCGTAGCAAATGTAATTTTGGGCTTAGAATCTACTAATCAGGTAGGAATGCAAGAGATGATACATCATGCCAAAGCAGTATCGAGGGCGGTAAAACATGCTTTAGTAATCGGTGATATGCCGTACGAATCGTATCAGTTAAATCCCGAAGAATGTGTGAAGAATGCTAAGAGGTTTATTGAAGAAGCAAGATGTGATGCAGTAAAATTGGAGTGGTTTGAGAGATGCCCTGAGATAACAGAGAAGATTATCAAAGCTCGCATTCCAGTAATGGGGCATATCGGACTTACACCTCAGACTGCAGATAAACTCGGTGGTTTTAAAGTGCAAGGAAAGGATGCAGAAAGTGCTCGTAGACTTATTGAACAGGCAAAGATTTTAGAAGAAACAGGTTGTTTCTCTATAGTTTTAGAATGTGTTCCAGATAGAATTGCTCAATTAATTACAGAGAGTTTAAAAATTCCTACCATTGGTATCGGCGCGGGGGTTTTTTGTGACGGTCAGGTTTTGGTAACCCATGATCTTTTAGGTTTATTTGAAAGATTTAAACCAAAATTTGTAAAAAGATATATAAATCTTTCGGAATTAATTCTTAAAGCAATAGAGGAGTTTAAAAACGAAGTAATAGAAGGAAAGTTTCCTTCTTTAGAACATAGTTTTAGTATAAAAGAAGAAGAGTGGAGGAAAATCCAAAAATAATTTTATAGAAAAATTTAGAGCTTGTGGTAAAATATTCTCTAAAAATAAAATATAATGATGATTAACGATTTAATGGAAAAAGTTATATCTTTATGCAAACGACGAGGATTTATTTTTCAATCATCCGAAATATATGGGGGTTTAGCGAATACTTGGGATTACGGTCCTTTAGGAGTGGAATTAAAAAATAATGTAAAGCGCTCTTGGTGGAGGAAGGTTGTTTACGAGAGGGATGATATTTTTGGGATGGATGCAGCTATACTTATGCATCCTAAGGTTTGGGAGACATCCGGACATCTCAAAAATTTTTTTGATTTAAAAAGTGACTGCAGATCCTGTAAAAGGCGTTTTAAAACTCAAGATCTTAAGGATCCCCAGAGATGTCCTGACTGCGGTGGTCAACTTACAGAAGGACGTCCTTTTAATCTAATGTTTGAGACACGTCTAGGTGTAATAGAAGAAGAATCTCTAGTTGTTTATCTTCGTCCAGAGACTGCGCAGGGGATGTTTGTTAATTTTTTAAATATTTTGGATACAAAACATCCTAAACTCCCCTTTGGTTTGGCTCAGATTGGTAAAGCTTTTCGCAATGAGATTACTCCCGGAAATTTTATCTTTAGAACAAGAGAGTTCGAGCAGATGGAGATAGAGTATTTTGTTCATCCTAAAGAGGCAGAAGATAGGTATCAAGAATGGATCGAAGAGAGATTTAAATGGTATATAGAGTTAGGAATTAAAAGAGAGAATTTGAGAAGAAGGGCGCACGGTAAGGATGAACTTGCTCACTATGCATTTGCGTGTACAGATATTGAATATAATTTCCCTTTTGGTTGGCAAGAGTTAGAAGGGATTGCTAATCGTACGGATTTTGATTTAAGAAAGCATTCAGAGATGAGCAATAAGGATATGAGGTTATTTGATGAAATTAGTAAAGAGAAATTCTATCCTTATATTATTGAACCATCGGGAGGTGTAGATAGAAGTGTTCTGGCTTTTTTGATAGATGCCTATTATGAAGAAAAGGTTAAAGATGATATAAGAGTGGTTTTGAGATTGCATCCGTCTCTTTCTCCAATCAAGATAGCAGTGTTACCTCTTTTAAAAAATAGAGCGGAATTAGTAGAAATCGCAAAAAAAATTACCTGGGATTTAAAGAAAAAATTCTTTACCGTCTATGACGATACCGCAGCTATTGGTAAGCTTTATCGTCGACAAGATGAGATAGGTACGCCTTTCTGTGTGACAGTGGATGTTCAATCCTTAGAGGATAAAAAGGTTACTGTACGTGATAGAGATACAATGGAACAGAGAAGAGTAGGAATGGATAAACTGAAAGATTACTTTTTTGATTTATTATGTGTATGATATGTATATAAAAAATAAGAAGGGGGTGTAAAAGATGGCAAAGAAATATGTTTATTTTTTCGGAGGAGGTAAAGCGGAAGGGAACGAAAAGATGAAAGAGCTTTTAGGAGGAAAAGGGGCAAACTTAGCAGAGATGGCGGGACACAAGGATTTAAGACTGCCGGTTCCGCCTGGTTTTACTATTACCACGGAAGTTTGTACATATTATTATAAACATAATAAAAAATATCCGCCGGGGTTAAAGGAACAAGTTCAGAAGGCATTAAAAAGAGTAGAGCAGATTATGGGAAGGAAGTTTGGGGATCGGGATAATCCTCTTTTGGTTTCTGTGCGTTCAGGTGCACGGCGTTCTATGCCAGGGATGATGGAAACAGTTTTAAATATCGGATTAACTACTGAAACTATCCCAGGTTTAATAAAACAGAGTCAGGGTAATGAAAGGTTTGTTTATGACGCTTATCGTAGGCTGTTGATGATGTATTCGGATGTAGTGATGGAAAAAGCTGCAGGGATTGAGCCAAAGAGTGAGGAGTTGGGTATTCGTAGACAGCTAGAAAAAATTATGGAGGAGACAAAAAAAGAAAAAGGATATAAAAACGACACGGAGTTAACCGTCGAGGACTTAAAAGAATTATGTAAGTTATTTAAAAATAAAATAAAGGAAGTTTTAGGGAGAGAGTTTCCGGATGATCCCTATCAGCAACTATGGGAAGGTATAGGGGCAGTTTTTGCCTCCTGGCAAGGTAAACGTGCAGTAAGTTATCGTCGAATAGAAGGAATTCCTGATAATTGGGGGACTGCTTGTAATGTTCAGACAATGGTATTTGGAAACATGGGTAATGATTCTGCTACAGGTGTGGCATTTACGCGTAATCCCGGCACAGGCGAGAAGAAATTTTACGGAGAATACTTGATTAATGCTCAAGGAGAAGATGTGGTGGCAGGTATCCGTACACCTGCTCCTATAAACGAATATTCGAAGTCAGAATATAATAAAGACCAACTTACTTTAGAGAAAGTTATGCCTAAGGTTTATAAAGAGCTTTTTGGTTATCAAAAAAGATTGGAGAGGCATTATCGAGATATGCAGGATATTGAGTTTACCATTGAAAAAGGGAGACTTTTTATGCTTCAGTGTCGCATAGGAAAACGCAATGGTCCGGCAGCAGTGAGAATGGCTTTAGATATGTATAGAGAAAGGCTTATTACTAAAGAAGAAGCAATTATGCGGGTAAGTCCTAGCCAATTAGAGGAATTACTTCATCCTATAATTGATCCAAAAGTCGAAGCAGGATGTAAACCTGTTGCTAAAGGGCTTCCTGCAGGACCGGGTGGTGCTTCTGGACAGATTGTTTTTACGGCTGAAGATGCAGTGGATTGGGTAAAAGAGGGAAAAAAAGTTATTTTAGTAAGAGAAGAAACTAATCCTGAAGATGTAGAAGGTATGCGGGTAGCAGAGGCGATTCTTACATTACGCGGCGGGATGACCTCTCATGCAGCATTGGTAGCGCGTGGTTGGGGTAAATGTTGTATAGTAGGAGCAAGTAATTTGAGTATTGATTTGGAGAAAAAAGAACTTCAGGCCGATAGTAAAGTTTTAAAAGAGGGAGATTGGCTTACCCTTAATGGGTCAAAAGGTAATGTTTATGAAGGTAAGTTACCCATGATGGATACTACAGAAGAGAATAAACTATTATTAGATTTTTTAAAATTGACTGATTCTGTTAAAAGATTGGGGATACGTACAAATGCTGATACCCCCTCTGATGCGCTTAAAGCTAGACAATTTGGTGCGGAAGGAATAGGTCTTTTTCGCACCGAACACATGTTCTATGGAGAAAACTCAGAGAAGCCTTTGTATATACTACGCAAGATGATATGTTCTTCTACAGAAGAACAGAGACGAAAAGCTTTAGAGGAACTTTTTCCTTATATGAAGGATGATATAAAACAGACTTTAGAAGCAATGGATGGTTTACCCGTAGTGATACGTTTACTTGATCCACCATTGCATGAATTTGTTCCTAGGGATGAAGAGAAACTTAAGAGATTAGCTTATGATTTGGCTATTTCCTATGAAGAATTGAATAAGAAAATAGAGACGTTGCACGAAGCTAATCCTATGATGGGACATCGTGGGGTACGGCTGGGAATAACTTATCCCGAGATCACCCGTAATCAAGTAAAAGCTATCTTTACTGCGGCAGCAGAATTGATAAAAGAAGGCAAACATCCTTATCCGGAAATAATGATTCCGGTGGTATGTGATGTAGCAGAGCTTAAGATACAGAAAAGAATTATAGAGGAGACTTATCAGGAAGTTTTAAGGAAATATAATCTTAAAAGGATAAAGTATATGTTTGGCACGATGATAGAGATTCCCCGCGCATCTTTTGTGGCTGATGAGTTAGCAAAAGAAGCAGAGTTTTTTTCTTTTGGAACTAACGATATGACTCAGATGGGATTTGGTTTTTCACGTGATGATATAGGTAGTTTTTTGCCAAACTATTTAAACCAAGGTATATTATTAGTCGATCCTTTTCAGACAATAGATTCTAAAGGGATTGCAGAATTGATGAAGATTGGGATCGAAAAAGGGAAAAAGATACGTAAGGATTTAGAGGTGGGGATATGTGGTGAACACGGAGGAGACCCTTCTTCTATAGAGTTATGCCACAAATTAGGATTGGATTATGTAAGTTGTTCTCCTTTTAGAGTACCTATTGCGCGTTTGGCAGCAGCACAAGCAGTAATAAGACAAAAATAGATGGATCCAATAAAAGCATATTTAAAGGAAATTAAGAATATCCCCCTCTTGACTCCCGCCCAGGAAATAGAGCTAAGTGTACGTGCTAAGAAAGGTGATAGAGAGGCGCGCGATCAAATTATTCGCGCAAACCTCAGATTGGTTATTAATATTGCTAAAAAATATACTCACTTTGGCATTCCTTTGTTGGATTTAATTGAGGAGGGCAATATTGGACTAATGCGTGCTGTTGATAAGTTCGATCCGCGTAAAGGATTTCGTTTTTCTACCTATGCTGCTTGGTGGATAAAACAGAATATCACGCGTGCTATTGCAGAACAACAAAAAGTAGTACGAATTCCTGTTTACATGAACGAGCTGTTAAATCGATGGAAAAAGACAGAAGAGAAATTGGCTCATTCACTTAAACGTCCACCTACACCTGAAGAGATTGCCAAAAAGATAGGGGTACCTAAAGATAAAATCGAAGAGATAATTTCTCTGCTTTCTGCTACCACTTTATCTTTAGAAACCCCCATCGGAGATGATGAAGAAGGCGAGGTAAAAGATATTGTGAAGGATCAGAAAGTAGAATCTCCCGAGGTTAGTTTTTCTCGGCTTATTGATAAAGAAATATTAGATAATCTTTTAGAGAAAATGTCTCCCCGGGAGAGAGAGATTTTAGATATGCGTTTTGGGATTATGAATGGAAAAACTTATACTTTAGCAGAGATTGCCAAAAAGTTTGGTATTTCTCGCGAAAGGGTTCGTCAGATTGAAGAACGAGCTTTGAAAAAACTGAGAAAATTTGTAAGAGAAGAATCCAAAGAGCTAAAATAGGAGGATCTGATGGATGGCAAAATTCTAAAAAAATATATCCGTAGCATTCCTGATTTTCCTAAGAAAGGAATACTTTTTAGAGATATTACCACTTTACTGAAGGAAAAAAAGATATATAAGTTAGCGGTGAATTTACTTGTAGATAAATTTAAAAATAGAAAAATAGATTATGTAGTAGCAATGGAGGCAAGGGGGTTTATTTTAGGAGGAGCGGTTGCTTATTGTTTAGGTGCAGGTTTTGTTCCCGTAAGAAAAAAAGGTAAACTTCCTTCCAAAACATTATCGATAACTTATGAATTAGAATACGGAACTGATACTTTAGAGATACATCAAGATGCAATTGAGCCTCATTCACGTGTTTTAATTTTAGACGACCTTTTGGCTACGGGTGGTACCGCTAAAGCAGTAGCGCAGCTTGTGGAAAAATTTAAAGCTGAAATCATCGGAATTGCTTTTTTGATTGAATTGACAGAACTAAAAGGTATAGATAAGCTTAGAGATTATCCTGTTTTTTCTTTGATTAAGTTTTAACTGCCCCTGTAGCTCAATAGGATAGAGCAGGGGCTTCCTAAGCCCTGTGTTGGGGGTTCGATTCCTCCCAGGGGCATTTTGAGGAAAGGTTAAAAAGGAGAGAGAAGATGCAAAAATATTTTATTATTTTTTTAGTATTTTTATTTTTTGGAGGTTGTGCTTCTTTGCCTAAGAATCAAGAGGCAGATTTATTTAAATCCCTTGAACCATCTGTCATGATAAAGTTTTCAGATATTCCTATTCCCAGTGGTTTTAAATTTTTATATCAAGATTCTTATTCTTTTCAGACTTCTAAAGTACGCGTAGCCATACTTAAATATCGGGGTAGGCCAACAGCAGAAAAAACATTTTTATTCTTTAAAGAACAGATGCCTCTTTATGGCTGGAATCTTTTGAATACTATTGAATACGGAAGACATTTACTTAATTTTGAAAAAGAAAATGAGAGTTGTATTATTACTGTAGAACCTAAAAAATTAAGTACGGAGTTTATTATTACTGTAGGGCCAAAACAAACTTCTTTGGAGAAGAAGGAGACAAAAAATACAAAATAGCTCTCTTCTTTTATTATATATTATTTATCTATTTCTAATCTTTCCTACAAAATTTTTCTAATTAGCTAAACACACATATAATGCTTATACTTATCATAATCCTTATTTTTTGTAAGGGGGGGAATGAACCCTTTTAGTTCTATATGTGAATTTATTAAACCATCTCTTCATAAGTATGTGGAGATTGGATATCCCAAAAGAATTGACCTTTTGTATATTTACTGTATAATTAACGTAGGGCCACTAGCTTAGTTGGTAGAGCAGGGGACTCTTAATCCCAAGGTCGAAGGTTCGAGTCCTTCGTGGCCCAAAGTTAGTTTATAATTTTAATAAAAATGATAAAAAAAAATTATGAACTTTTAGAACATACTGCAGATATGAGAGTAAAGGTTAAATCTAAAAGCCTAAAAGATCTCTTTAGGGATGTTGCTTTGGCGATGTTTGATATAATGGCAGAGAGAAATTTAGAACTAAAGAGTTCAAAATTAAAGAAAATTGTTATTAAACAGAAGGCTAATAACTTGGAAGAACTTTTGATTAATTGGTTAAATGAATTACTGTCTTTATCTGCGATAAAAGAGTTGATTTTTACTGACCTTAAGGTAAAAAGAATGAATGACAATATCTTAGAAGCAGAGGTTTTTGGGGAAGATATTAGTAATTATAAATTAAATACCGAAATAAAGGCAGCTACTTACCATCAGTTGAAGATAGAAAAGATAAATTCTGGTTGGCAAACGGAGGTCATTTTTGATGTCTGATTTATGGCAGGGGCCATTAGAAAAAATTGATGATTGGCGTTGGCGCATCCCTAAGAGTTATAAACCGGGTATGCGAGTAGATGGAATTATCTATGCAGATGAAAAACTTCTAAGAGATATCCGTCAGGATAAAGCGCCGGAGCAAGTAGCCAATGTAGCATTTTTACCGGGAATCGTTAAAGCATCGTTGGCTATGCCAGATATTCATTGGGGATACGGTCCTTCTATCGGTGCAGTTTTTGCAACCGATATAAATAATGAAGGGGTTATTACCCCTGCAGGAGTAGGGTTTGATATCAACTGTGGTGTGAGGATGCTTAAAACTAATTTTCAATATGATGAGATAAAAGATAGAATAAAGGATTTAATTTATGTTTTATTTGATATGATTCCTGCAGGTGTAGGTTCAAAAGGTGAAATTAGGGTTTCTGAGAGAGAAGAGAGAGAGATTCTGATTAAAGGTGCCCGCTGGGCAGTAGAGAAAGGTTTTGGCATAGAACAAGATTTAGAGTATACCGAAGAAAACGGTGCAATGGAAGGCGCAGATCCTTCAGCAGTTTCAGGACGTGCTTATGAGAGAGGAAAGGCACAATCTGGAACTTTAGGTTCAGGAAATCATTTTTTAGAAATACAGATGATTGAACAACTTTATGATCAACAGTTATGCGATAAATTTGGATTAACTTTAGGTCAGATTACTATAATGATACATTCTGGATCGCGGGGTTTTGGATATCAGATCTGTGATGATTATACCCGCAGTATGATTCAGTGTCTTTCTAAATATAAAATCTCTGTCCCTGATCGTCAACTTGCTTGTGCGCCATTTAATTCTCCAGAAGGGAGAGCATATTTTTCTGCTATGAAATGTGCAGCAAATTATGCTTGGAATAACCGTCAGTGTTTGATGTATTTGGTGCGTAAAGGTTTTGAGAAGGTTTTTGGAACGAGTTGGGAAAAGATGGGGATGTATTTAATTTACGATGTCGCTCATAATATTGCAAAAGTGGAAAAACATATTGTGGATGGTAAAGAGATAACTTTATGCGTTCATCGAAAGGGAGCCACGCGTGCCTTTGGTCCGGGACAGGCGGCTTTACCTCTACATTATAAAAACATCGGCCAACCGGTGATTATTCCTGGAGATATGGGTAGAAATTCTTATCTTCTGGTAGGAACTCAAAAGGCGATGGAAGAGACTTTTGGAAGTACTTGTCACGGTGCAGGAAGAGTAAAATCGCGTACTGCTGC
>JAMWCP010000088.1 GCA_023819665.1 Candidatus Omnitrophota bacterium | reverse complement strand
CTGAGATTTTTCTGAAACCTTTTTATCCCTATATAAAAACCGAGCCTGATATAAAAACCGAGCCTGTCCAGAATCCTATTGATCCAGAGAAACCCAATAAGGATTTACTATTGAAAATAGATCTTCAGGTTTTAGAGACACTCAAAGCTTTCCTGCCAGGCTTGTGGAATTTGATAAATGATAAAAATGTATATAAAATTATCTTCGAAGCATTAATTTTTGGGAAACTAGAAAGCTTGGATGATTTAAAATTAAAAAAGGATGAAACAAATAATTTTACTTTATCTAAATCTAAATCTAATAATTTTACTCTATCTAAATCTAACCTCTTTGCAAGTAATAAATATGATTTTAATTTATCATCCTCAAAGGAACAGCAATACAGGAAACTTGTTGCACTCATAGATGCCATAATAAAAATAAGAAAAGATAATCCTAATATGGGGAGTGAAGAGTTGCTTGATCTAATTCAATTTCTCAAACTGCCTTCAGTAAACCATATTGAAAACAAAAATCCTTATCCTGGATTACCCAATGTCCCCCATCCTCATCCAAGTAGTTTATTTGTAGTAGTAGATAATAATAATAAGGAGAGATTGATTAAAAATTCTTTTATAGATACCAGTCTATTTGAAAACTTTCTCCCAGAAGCATTTCAGGAAGCTTTCAAATTAGGATTAAACGATCCACTTGGTGTTACGGTGGCTGTTGCTTATGCCTTGGGTAAATATGTTAAAGAAGCAAAACAGATGCGCGCTTTAGTCACTGAGTTGATTCGGACAGGAATTCTACCACCTCAGCTCGTTATTCCTTCTGGTGGTCATTCAGTAGAAATCAGCAGTCTCCGTTATAGTGATAATTATTGGGTGCATTTTAATTATACTATTACAGAATCTAAATCCTCTATTACAGCAAGTATAGATCTAAAGTATTCTACAGATGGAAAATCAAAGCAATCTTTTGAGTCTGTGCCAGGAGCTTCTAATTTAGTATTGAAGGGATGGGAAGGTAAATATTATTATGTAGTGCCGACTAATGAAGTAATATCAATCAATAAAGTAGTGAAAAAAGGAGAATGGATTCATTACGGTCATTATACAGAACGTCAAATAAATAATCAATTTATAAATAATTTAAAAGGTAGATATTATGTTATAGAAAGATTGGATTCAAATTTATTTGAGGGTAGAATGCTTGATGAGAAAGGTAAGGTTAGAGAGTATTTTGTGGCTACTCCTGATATGGGAGGCAAATATACAGAAATAGGTGCTGAAATTAAAACTTACGCAAAAGGAATTAATCCATTATCTTGTAAAGGCCTGCTTTCTATTTCTGTTAATGATAGTCAAAAGAAATTTGATGTAGTAGGAAGGATGAGCGGCATAACCTTTGTGCCTACGGGTATGAAAATTTTTGAAGGAAATTATAGCGATCTGCCAGAACAATGGCAAGAAAAACGGTTTCCAAAGTCATTCAACTTACCTGTGCCACCTGCCGATGTTTTAGTTACTCAGGGAAGAGGAGGTGTTTATTTAAGTTCTTTTGAGGAAGGGAGTCTTATATTTAAAGGTGATGTGGGTT
The DNA here is from genome assembly GCA_023819665.1 of Candidatus Omnitrophota bacterium. Taxonomy (GTDB): domain Bacteria; phylum Omnitrophota; class Gorgyraeia; order Gygaellales; family JAMWCP01; genus JAMWCP01. Next base: position 2,348 of record JAMWCP010000088.1, on the reverse strand, counting down.
TGGATAATTATGGAAATTTAAAGCATGGAGATTTAGGACCGGTCTTAAGTGAATATTCTATTTTAAGAATACCACAAATTTCTACTCTCCCAGGTGATATCTCTACAAACACTGCTAAAATGTTAAAGGCAAAGAATGTTCTTGGTGAAAATATAATTGGCCAGATAGATAGAACAGGTAAGTTTAACCCTCTGGGAGGAATTGATTCTGATAGAGAAGCGAAGTTAAGTTTTAAGGGAGTAAAAAATGTAAGATTACCTATTGCTATATATGAAGAAAAAGATGAAAAATTAAGGAATAAAGGTGAGCTAATTATAAAAAATCTGAAAAATAAAACCTTAGATTTCTCCCTTGTGCCTAATAAAACAGTTGAGGGTGAAACCACTTGGTATCTTTCCAATAAAGATATTAGGGCAGAAGAAATAAAACTTAAATTAGGAAAAAATACTTTCTATGTTGCTGTTGATGGAGATCACTTAAAGGTTAATGGCGGAATTACCGCGAGGGTACCTTCACCTTTTTTATCGTCAGATAATTCTCCATATATATCCTCCTCTCAACAAATATCCTCACCCATCCCTAAGGGTAACTCTCGCCTTTTTATCTTAGGAAGTAATTTAGAAAGTAATGGGTATTGGTTGTTGATTACTACTGATCCATCTCGGTTAAAGGGAAAAAAATTTGATGTAAACGGTTCAGTAAAGAAACCTGAGGATTTAGGATTAAAACTGCAATTATTTTTAGATACAACTGGAGAGATTCATCTCTTAACTGGTGAAGGAACACGTTATTGGTCAGAAGAGGGAAAATCTCTACAATTGGGTTCTAGAGAATATTTAAATCTTTCAGGAAATATTGTTAAAAAAGACGCAAATGGCCTTCTACATATTGACCTTCTAGATCATGAAGGATTTATTAAAGGACGTAATGGAGACCTACTTTCTATTGGAGAAGTATTACGGATTAATAATCAAGTTATAGATACTACATTTCTGGATTTAAACCGCCAAGGAGAAACTCCAAGTCGCCAAGGAAAAACTCCAAGTATTATAAATGGTGTGATTTCATATTTTCTCTCTCCAGAAAAACCACACGAAATCCAGATATATGCAAAAAATATAGATAATTCTCTATCTAAACCCACCGAAGGTTCTAATATTCCTGAGACAAATTTAACTGCTCAATTTGGTGAAAACCTGAAAAATAATAAAGAAGGACCTTCATTTGAAAAAATAACTGCTACTTTAAACCAGACCTATTTAAAAGAAGGTCGCCTATTTATAGGTGGAGCAGGTATAGATGGAGAAAATAGATATATTACTGTAAGAGATTGGCAAGCGCTTACATCCACTGGAAAGGAAATGCCCATAAATCCTTCTTCCAGATGGAATACTCTCTCTCAAAATATCAAGGAGGGAGGAATTAGATTTGATTTAAGCTTACCTACTAATTTAGGTGAGGCTTTTGCAGAATTTGAAGTTGAGTTAGATGAAAGGACAGGTTCACTTACTCTCCGTTCAACTTGGCAGGATCAAGGCGCGCACCATTGGATTCCCAAAGATAAACAATTAACTATAGGAGGATTTAATTGGCAACCTGCGGAAGAAATAAAGTATGGTCTGGTGTATATTGGAGATAGGGGTGTACTAGGAGGTGGTGCGAATGAATTTGCCACCCAGATTAAACTGCCAAAAGATTGGGAGGTTGTTTATGGGGTAAAGAAGACCTTGGAGAAGGAAGATTTGGATTCAATTTTGAGCTCCCCTCTAACTGAGCAAATAAAAAAGATGATGAAGGAGAGTTCTTTTCCAATTGAGCTAAAGAAACTACTAGAATCAAAGTGTTTACCTGATAATATAGAAATAGAAGTCAAATTTGAATTCTCTGGCAAATTAAAAGAAGAAGGGTTTTTCACTTGGAAAAGCAGTGATGAAAAAAGTATTTACGGAGACCACATAGATATAATACCTTCAAAATATCTATCAGAAAAAGAAAATAAAATCATCTCTTCTATTTCTTTTAATGATAAAAAGTTTGAAGAAACTGTAGATAAAGATAATTTGGAATTTAGAGAGGAAAAGTTGTTTATAACACGACCCCTTTTTGCTTGGTTTTCTATACCTCTGGAAATACCAGGTAATGAAAATAAAAATAATAATAGAGAAAGGAAACGTGAGGGCAAGGTATATGTAATGAATAGTGAAAATAACTTATTTATTAACCGTTATACTTCTTTGACAGGTATTCCTGTTGAACTGAATCTATATCATCCTTTTCTTGGTGGTAGTGCATATCCAGATGTATTTAGTTTTAGAGAATATAATTTTAATAATAATGCTCCTTTTTAT
>JAMWCP010000019.1 GCA_023819665.1 Candidatus Omnitrophota bacterium | reverse complement strand
TAGAAGAAAGAAAAAAGCGATAAAAATATGCGTTAATTTTTTAAGTATAACTTTCCCCATTTAGAAAAACCCCCTGATTTGCGTTCAAATAGGTTGTATCTTTTCTATTTCATTAGCCGAAAGCACCTTGATTTTACGATTGAGAAGATAACCTTCTCTGCCCGGATAGATAACCCAAAGATATTTTAAGGCAAGTTCAGAAAACGCCGATCTCATAGATGGATTAATCGAAGGTGCCTGGGCATATTTTATCTCTATCCCATAAAGCCTACCTCTTTTTCTAAAGACTATATCTAACTCTGCACCTGTATGAACCCCCCAGAAAAATACCTCTTCGTCTCGTAACTTAAGATGCTTAATTACCTCCTCTAAAATAAACCCCTCCCAAGAGGCACCTAATTTAGGATGCGAAAATATATCTTCTTTTTTTTCTAAAGATAATAAAGCATGTAAAATTCCGCTGTCTCTAAAATATATTTTTGGTCTTTTAATTAATCTTTTTTTAGTATTGTAATACCACGGCTGTAGTTGTCTTATCATAAAGGTGCCGGAAAGTAAATCTAAGTATCTTTGGGCAGTGTGGTCAGAGATCCCTAAACTCTTTCCTATCTCAGAAGCAGCGAAAACTTGAGCCTGGTAATGCGCAAGCATACTCCAGAAACGTCTCAAGGAAAGCGCCGGAATCTTAAAACCTAACTGCGGAATATCGCGTTCTAAAAAAGTAGCAATAAAATCCTGTCTCCACCTAAAAGATGCGGCCTCGCTTGAGGCAAGATAAGAACGGGGAAAACCACCTCTTATCCATAATCTTTCTAAGTTTTTCCCCGTGGTGTGTTTTAAGGAGAAACCGCCGATCTCAAGATAACTGATACGTCCTGCTAATGATTCTGAACTCTGTTTTATCAAGTCCTTGGAGGCGCTACCTAAAATTAAATATTTTACTTTTTTAGAACGGTCTACAAGCACTCTTAGTACTGGGAAAAGCTCCGGGCATCTTTGAACCTCATCAATAATTACAAGCCCCTTTAGTTCTTCTAAAGCTAAAAGCGGTTCTTGCAGTCGCTGTAAATCAAGTGGGTTTTCTAAATCAAAAACAGTAAATTTGGACTTCCATAAGCGAATAAATTGACGCGCAAGAGTCGTTTTACCACATTGACGGGGTCCTAAAATGGCTACGACGGGACTGATTTTAAGAAGCCTCTTTAATGTTTCTAGTTCAGGGGTCCTTATGATTTCCATACTTAAAGTCTACTATGAAATTTCGCTATGTCAAGACAAAATTTCATATATGTAAAAGCAAAATAGAAATTTCATATTTTTAAAGAGCCCCCCTACTAAAAGTTCTTCTTTTTCTTCAAAGTCTAAAGAACCCGCTAACCTTAAACTTCCTCCAAGGATGATCTTTAAGTTTTGTAAAGATTAATAACCCTATCCTTTAGCCTTTGAGGAATCTTACGGCCAGAAGGTCTACCTCTTAACCTATGGACTATACCTCTATCGCCTTCCCTTTTGACCCTTTGCGCTAAGTTGGCTATTTGTCTTGGAGAAAGAGCAAGCAATTCTTAAGCTTGTTTTTGCGTGATGTGTTTACTTATTGCTTCTTGGATTACCTTTAGCCTTTTTAATTCCTTTTGCGTCAATATAATAATCTCCTTCTGGTCCAACATAGCCTCCTTTCCAGAGGGTATTGTAGCATGAATTAGAATATGAAATTATTATATTGCGGTTACAGGAAAAATTAAACGTTAGTTTATGACCTCTCCTCCCCGAGATTTTTATCGCGTATTAATAAGATTAGCCTCAGTAATTAGGGGATAGGCTCTTAAAAATATTCACATATAGGATTAAAAGGATTTATTCCTTTATAAAATATTATAAGATAGGTTTATATGTGTGTTTAGGAAATTATAATATTTTGGAATAACTCATGAAGAGAAATCATGATGATAAAAACCAGAAAGCTTGTCCATTATTCCTCTCAATAAGGGAAAAAACAATGCTTACTAGCTTAGAATCATATTTTTTACCTTTACCCCTCTGCAACTCCTCAAGTGCTCTCTCTAAACCTAAAGCCTCGCGATAAGGTCTATAAGAGGTGATGGATTCTAACACATCACTTATCGCCAAAATACGTGCTTCAGGCAAAATCTGTTCTTCTTTTAAGTGACGAGGATAACCTGAACCATCAAGTCGTTCGTGATGTTGATAAACTATTTCTGCTAGAGAAAAAGGGAAATTAATATCTTTGATTAAATCATAACAATTTTTAACATGTTGCTGGATAAGACTATACTCTAATTCGTTTAATCTACCGGATTTATTTAATATTTCTAAAGGAATACCTATCTTACCTAAATCATGCAATTCGGCTGCCAATCTTACTGCTAAAATTCGATTTTCATCCCACCCTAAATTCTCCGCTATCTTTGAAGATATATAAGCAACATTCCGAGTATGAATAGCAGTATAAGGATCGCGCATCTCTAATGCTTTGTTTAATACAGTAATAGTATTTATAAGCATATTTATACGTTCGTGTTCCAAATTAGCATAACTGGTCATATCACGAGTTATTCCCATTGTCCCAATTATTTTACCTTTATGATCATAAAGAGGAACTTTGGTGGTAATCACTTGGTTCCACGAACCATTGCGCAGAAGAGTCCGCTCGATTTTACCTACAATAGGTCTTCCGGTCTTTAAAACATAATTATCATCTTCGAACATCTGTCTTGCTTGTTCATAAGGGAAAAAATCAAAATCAGTCTTACCTATTATTTCTTCCACCCTTAGTCCGGTTCCTTGAGTATAAAATTTATTAACTTTAATTATACGATTGTATCTATCTTTAAAATAAATAGCATCAGGAATGTTATCTAAAAGATTCTGCATAAGATCTCTTTCTAATATTAGCTTCTCTTGCATCTCTTTATGTTGGGAAATATCCTCGATGATGCCCTCAACGTACTCTCCATTTTTCATCGCGATATAAGAAGCAGTAATAGCTATCCAGAGGGTATTCTTATTCTTAAAGAGGGTTTCGAAAAAACGAATATTCTTTTTCTCTTTTAATATACTAAAAAATCTTTCATTATCTTTACGATTAAAAAACAATTCAGAAAATTTTAACTTTTTAAATTCGACTTTAGAAGAATACCCTAAAATAAGAGGCAAGGTAGAATTAAATATAATAAACTTTTCCTTAGGCAAAATACTATATTTAAAAAGCCCCACCCCTAAATTATCTGCACTTTCAATATTAAGATAGAATGTATTCTTCATCACTTAATATTTATTTATAAAAATATTCACCTCTCTGACAGAGAAATCTCGACTGTGAGGATTAAAAAGCTGCTCTTCTATAAACTAAACGCTATTATACTATATCCCATCCAACAGCATAGAAAGTTCTCTATGAAGGTACTATAAGCAAGACAAAAAACTTATGCCTCTACAGCTAAATAATTAAATAGAATAAACTATATCTAAATTTTTGGGATTATTATACCATATTTTTAACTCTTCATGTTAAAATCTCTTGAGGATTATATAGGCATTCTAATCTTATAAAAAATACGACATATTTTGATTCTTTAATTTTACGCGCCTGGCAGGAGTCGAACCTGCAACGCCTAGCTCCGAAGGCTAGCGCTCTATCCATTTGAGCTACAGGCGCAAAAATAAAAAGGCCCATATATTTAACAATATATTTAAAATATGGGCCTTTTTTATTATAACTTTTACTTTACTTCTATTACACAGTTTTGGCTACCTAAGGAATTAGGAACACGTATTTTACAGTTAGGATCCTCTATCCAATAGGAATTATCAACCACAAATTTATATTCATATCTTCCCGGCGGAAGACTTATTTTAGCGGTCCAATTACCCCTGGTATCTCTTTTAGCTAACAAAGAATCTGTATTCCAATTATTAAAAGTTCCTGCTACCGCTACTTTTTTGGCAGTAGGAGCAAATAATTTAAAATTAATTGTCTTCTTCATTGATGCAGATTTCCTTGCCATTTCTCCCCTCCTTTTTATTAAATATAGTCTATAATTATAAAATTATTCTGTCAAGGAAATTTTAATCCAAGGAGGTAAGGTCTAAAACTATGAAAGACTATAATGCCCTTATCGTGCCTAAACGCTTTGGCATACCTGCTAAAACATTCTATAAAAGGTATACTTAGCTTCCAATAAAGATTCATAGCATCCTTATATAATCCCAAAAGAGGCGGTTCAAATTATCGAAAATTTGTCCCAAGAATCCATCTCAGCCATGTATTGGGGTTAGCTTCCTTATAAAAAATGAGAGAGTTATTTTAGGTATGAGGGATAAAGGATAACCTTTATGGGAGCATTATTAAATCTATGTGATATCTCCTGAATAAAACCAAAAGCTCTCTATAATCAGCCTCTTTCGCTACCTTATGATCTGCAATACCAAAATTTACTAATTAGTTTATAAGCATAATCATCATAACCTACAATCTCATAAATATCACCATAAATGGATGGTGCTTCGGTGTCAGACAAAAGTAGTATCCCTCGTGTTTATGTAGAAGTTGGTACGGGAGTAAAAATATACCCTATAAAAATAAAACAATTCAAGGGTAAAAACTAACTTGTTTTTCGATTAAAAAATTTAATTAGTAATTAATTTTCTTCTTTCTTTAAAGTGCCACTATGCTAATTCCTTTATGTTGTGCAAGAGATACTGCTTTCTCTTTATCGAGAAAAATAGTCTTTTCTGCCTCAATAGCAAGACAGGCAGCTTTTATCTTAATAAGATTCTTTATAGTCATCATTCCTACCACCGGTAAATCAAATCGCATATCCTGAGAAGGTCTACTTACCTTTACTATTACTAAACCATTTCCGGCTAATTTAGCTGCTCTTAAAATAAGCTTATCCGTTCCTTCGATAGCCTCTACTGCTACAATAGACCTATTTTTAACTGCCACGGTCTGCCCAATATCTAAAACAGCAATCATTTTAGCTAAATCCCAACCAAAATATATATCCTGCCATAGATTAAAATCGGGTTGTACAATAGTTAAAGAACCTCTTTGAGGAATAAATTCCCGCATAAAAACACGTGAATCTAAAACATTAAAACCTTCTTCCGTAAGTTTATGGGCAATAAAACCAAAAATAGTAACTGCTCTTCTATCTTCTATTTCTTTAAAGAAGTTTTTTATATTAGGATGTTCTATAATTTTTTTCTCAAATAAATAAAAAGGATTAATCTGACCTGCCATAACCACATCTTTTACTGATTCTTTTTTAAATATCTCAAATATTTCATTAAACTGATATATATCTATCCAATATATATGGGAACTGTAATTTCTTATCTGAAAAGAAGTGTTTTTTTTAATTGCTACCACCACTGTAGAGTAACCGTCTTTTTTTGCTTGTTGAGCTAAGATAAGGGGGTATCTCCGATTACCTGCAATCAATCCAATCTTTTTCATCTTATTGCTCGACAGATTCCGCGGGAAGAATTTTTTATAAACTCAATAAGATATATAACTTCGGTAGGAAGATCTTTTTTGGACTCTAATTTCTTTATAGCACTTTTCAGAGAAAGCTTAGAATTAAAAATGATTTTAAAAGAATGAGAAATCTCTCTAATAGTAGCCGAACTTAAATTCGCTCTTCTTAAGCCTATTAAATTTATCCCATAGACACGTGCGGGATGCCCATCACAAGTAGAGTAAGGAGGAATATCCTGGACCACCTTAGAACAACCTCCAATAATAGAAAGTTTGCCTACGCGCACAAATTGATGAATCGCTACTAACCCTCCAATTACTGCGCGATCTTCTATGGTTACATGTCCGGCAAGTGTACCGCCATTAGCAATAATACAGTTATCCCCAATTATACAATCATGAGCAATATGAGAATATGCCATAAAAAGATTATTGTTACCTATAACTGTTTTCCCTCCTTCGCCTGTCCCCGAATTAAATGTGCAATATTCCCGAATAATATTATCATCCCCTATCTCTAAAAAAGTTCTTTCTCCTTTATACTTTAAATCTTGAGGAATACTCCCCACAACCGCTCCTGTAAAAATCTTGCATCGCTTACCAATAGTAGTATTACCTTCTATAACACAAAAAGCACCTATGTAGGTTCCCTCACCAATCCTTACATTATCTCCAATTATACTATAAGGTCCTACCTCTATATCTGGAGGCAGATTTGCCTTTCTTGAAACAATGGCGGTAGAATGGATTCTCATTTTTTAATCTTCTACTAAAGCGAATACCAATTCTGCTTCTGCTACTACCTTTGATTCTACATAAGCAGTTGCTTTTACTGATCCTGTTTTAGATTTTAACCTTAACGTTTCTACTTCTAAAACAAGCTCATCGCCAGGAAGGACTGTTCTACGAAACTTTACATTATTGCAAGCAAGAAAATAAGCAAGTTTACCTCTATTTTGAGGTAAAGAAAGCATCATCACTCCTCCCACCTGAGCCATTGCTTCAATAATTAAGACTCCCGGCATAATCGGCTTCCCAGGGAAATGTCCTTTAAAGAAATAATCCTCAGTGGTAAGATATTTTACTCCTAAAGCGTACTTACCTTTTTCTAACTTCAATATTTTATCTACAAATAAAAATGGATCGCGATGAGGAAGAATTTCCATAATCTGCTGACGATCTAGTAAACCTTCCGAACAAGATATACTACCTTTTGCCTTAACGCCTGCCATAGAATAATTTTCTTTCTGTGTTCTAATTTTGTTAAGCATCTTTAGATTTAAATTATGCCCACTACGCAGAGCAATAAAATGCCCTTTTATAGAAAGACCCAAAATGTAAAGATCTCCTATAAGATCAAAAATTTTATGTCTTACAAATTCATCTTCAAAACGCAATGTATTATTAATCACTCCTTTACTACCTACCACTAAAGTATTGGAGTAATTAGCCCCTTTACCTAATCCCATCTTTAATATCTCTTCTGCCTCATCTTCGATACAAAAAGTACGCGCCTCCACTAACTCATCTCTAAAAGTATCAAAATTAATTTTTAAAGAAAGAAATTGGGTTTTAACAAAAGGATGTTGATAGCTTAAAGTATAACTTATCTTAAGCTCTGAAGAAGGGAAAACTGCCAAGGTAGCATTGTTTTCTTCAACAACTATCGGCTCGCGTATCGCATAATACTGTTTTTCTGCGTCTTGTTCCTTTATCCCTGCTTTTAATAATAAATCGTAGTACTCCTTTCCACTGCCATCTAAAGCAGGAAGCTCATTAGCATCTACCTCTATATAAATATTATCAATACCTAATCCATATAAAACCGCCATAAGATGCTCAATAGTTTGAATATGTACTCTCTCATCACCTATAGATGTATGACGCATTCCTGAAGCAGAAACAAACAAAGAATCCAATTTTGCTTTGATTACCGGCTTATCTTTTAAATCTGTACGGATAAAATTTATACCGCTATTTTCTTCCGCAGGTTTAAAGTTTACATTAACTTTATTTGCAGTATGTATTCCTATACCTGAAAGCGAAACTTCTCTTTCTATTGTCTTCTGTCTATCCATTTTAAATTCTTTCTTCCAATTCCTTTAATCTCTTCTTTAATTCTTCTACTGTCTTATAAAGCAAAGGTAAACGTTGAACACAGGCATTTATCCTTTTAGCCAAAGTAAACGGTTTTGCTGGATATCCCCATACTTGGGTATGCGCGGGAATAGACTTGCTCACCCCAGACTGCGCCGCTACCACCGCACCATCACCAATATGAATATGACCTACCACACCAACTTGACCTGCTAAAGTTACACTATTTCCTAAAGTAGTGCTCCCAGAAATCCCCACCTGAGCAACAATAAGACAATTTTCTCCAATCACCACATTATGAGCAATGTGTACAAGATTATCAATTTTTGTGCCCCTACCAATAAAAGTTTTATCAAATCTCGCTCTATCTATAGTAACATTTGCCCCTATCTCTACATCATCAGCGATCTCTACTGTTCCTAACTGCGGAATTTTGTGATGTATACCCTCTACATTAACAAAACCGAAACCATCTGAACCAATTACTGTTCCACTATGAATAATTACACGATTACCGACGACAATCCGTTCACGTATAGAAACATGAGAGTAAATAAGACAATCCTCACCTATCCGACTATCATAACCAATAAAACAAGCGGGGTAAATTACCGTCCCTCTACCAACACAGACATTATCCTCTATCACCGTATAAGCACCAATAGCGACATTTCTATCTAACTTTACATTCTTACCCAAAACCACTGTAGGATGTATCCCCTCCAGTTTGATCGGTGAAGGATTGATCAACATCATAAGATTTGCGAATGCCAAAGAAGGATTATCTACATAAATTAAAGTCTTTTGACTGCTTTTTATATCAGGGGTGGTGATTATCGCCGATGCCTGGGTGATCTCTAAAAATGATAAATATCGTGGATTGGACAAAAAAGTAATATCACCCTTCTGAGCTTCTTTTATCCCTGCAAAACCGCGAATAACAATATCTCCATCGCCAACTACCTCTCCTTTTATAAGCGCAGCGATCTCTTTAACTGTCTTGTTCATTTATTTTAAAGACTATTTTTTGGTAGGATACATTTTTTGCAGAATCTCTAAAACCTCATCGGTGATATCCAAAGATTTATCCTGATATACTAACACGCGGTCGTTAAATACTAAAGTATAATTCCCTTTTTTGGCATACTCAGAAATAGCACTCTCTATATCCTTAAGTATCTCCCTCATCTTTTCGTCTTTTTCCCGACGTAAATCTTGAGTTTGATAACGATCAAATTCCTGTAGGGCTTTTATCTTAGCATCCAATTCTTTCTTCTTGGGTTCTTTCTCTTTGTCACTTAATAAATCTATTTTATCTTGTAGTTGCTTTATATCTTTTACTTTGGATTCCCTTTCAGATTCATAAGTCTTTTGTTTATCTTCTAAAATTTTATCGTAATCTTTGGTCTTGTTATATTCCTCAAAGAGCCTTCTTAAATCTACATAACCTAGCTTCTGAGCATATGCTAAAGAAGTGATAAAAAACATACTTAAAACTATTAAAACTATTGGTAGTTTATTCATCTTTTACTCCTTCCTTTTAAAATCCATACCCTACACTAAAATGAAATCTCCCGCTGGATTTTTTCTCTTCTGACTGTGCTTTATTTAAAGGAACACCGTAATCCAAATTTATAGGTCCCATCGGTGTCTTTAATCTCAACCCTAAACCAAAAGAGGATTTAAAATCACCTTTACCTAAATCTGAAACTTTCTCCCAAACATTACCTGAATCAAAAAACGTTGCTACTCTTAAGAAATCAAATAAAGGATAAGTATATTCAATGTTTCCAATCATAAGAGACTCTCCTCCTAGAGGATCTTTAGTTACTAAATCATAAGGGCCTATTTTCCTTTCTTCATAACCACGAATAGTATAGGCACCTCCGACAAAAAATCTCTCATATATAGGAACCTCCTCGGAATCGCTATAGGCATCTACCAAACCTATGCGTAAACGAAACTCTAAAACTGAACCGTACCAGAGGGGAAAATATTTTGAACCTCGAGCAAAAAACTTCAAAAAATCTTTATCTCCCCCAAAACTGCCTCCCGCAACCTGTATAGAAGTTGACAGAAAATAACCCCGACTGGGTAAAAAGCGGTTATCTCTTTTATCTTGAGATAAAATAAATTCAATACTGCTGATAGAGTTTTTACCCTCTTCTTTCTTTAAATCTTGAGTTGCGTCTTCGGCAATTCCCGAAATTTCTATATTATCGTAACGATAAATAAGATCTGTTCTTAAATATTCGGTTAATTCTTTACCTAAACGCACATCACCGCCTGTCCGCTTCTCATCATATCCATATCCTACATCAGATTCTCTCTCATGGCGCTCGCGATAAATATCAAAACCCAAGGAAAGAGAATAATCTAAAAACCACGGTTCAGTAAAACTTAAAAGATAAGAATCAGTCAAAGTACCCATACTTGCTTTTACTCTCAAATTCTGCCCATCACCTGTAAAATAAGGGAAATTCTTCCAATCAAAATTCCTCTGTTCTATCTCTACAAAACCCACAAATTGATCTACGGAAGAATAACCCCCTCCAAAACTAAACATCCCTGTCTTTGCCTCTTTTACTTCCACTATCAGATCTTTCTTATTATGAACGTCGGTATCCTCTATATCATAACTTATCTCCTCAAAAAAACCTAAATTCTGCAAACGTTCTTTAGAACGCCTGAGTTTCTCGCCATCAAAACGTTCTCCCGGATAAATTCTCAACTCTCTTCTAATAACAACATCTTTTGTTCTAACGTTCCCCCGTACCTTTATTTTATTTACATAACCTACCTCATTCTCAATAATCCTATAAGAAACATCTACTTTTTGTGTATCGGGATCCATAGAAACTGTCTCTTTTATACTTGCAAAAATATAACCTTTATCAAAATAAATTCCCTGAATATTACTAATGTCCTCCTGAAGAGCCTCTTGGCTAAATACTTTTCCTTCAGAACAATTCTTTAAAACACTTCTTATTTCTTTCTCGCTAACTACAGAATTACCTGCAATAGTAATTTTACCTACAACATATTTTTTTCCCTCTTTAATCTGGATATCAATATATATGGATGGTTTTTTGGGGTCATCTCTTACCTTATAATCAACCTCTACATCTGCAAAACCGTTGTATCGATAAAATGCTCTAAGCCTCTCTATATCCTCATTAAAAACATCCTCTTTTAATACTCCTGGGTTAAAAAGCCAAGCCCTTTTTGTTTTCATCAATTTAAGTAATTTTTTATCAGGATAAGTATCGTTTCCGCTTATCTCTATCTTTTTTATTTTAAGCCTTCTTGCCTCCTGAACTATAAAGATAACCTTAGCGGTATTCTTGTCTTTATTTAGATCTAATTTATATTCTACCTGCGTATCCAAATATCCTTTTTTTACATAAAGCTCTTTTATAATATCTACATCTTCTCTCAATTTAACATAATCCAAATATTCTTTTTCTTTAGACTTAAGCATCTCCTTCAATTTATCCTCTTTTATATAAATACGTTTCATTCCTTCAAAAGATATCTTTTCTAAAATCGGTCTTTCTACTACATTAATAATTACCTTTACCCCATCTGCTACATCTTCTGTCTTTACAGAAATATCACTAAAGAATCCTAATAGATACAATCGCTTTATATCATCATTAATAATATTTTCCTGATAAGGTTGCCCAACACGGCTCTTTATCTTAGAAAGGATAGTATTGGTGCTGATAGAACGATTTCCTATTATTTCAATAGTACGGATAATCTTCGACTCGAAAGGCAAAGGTTCTTCTCGTACCGATGGTAATTCTTCCTGTGCAGATATAAAAGATGAAAAACTAACTAAAAATAAAAAAGTTATAAGAGAAATAAAAAAAATTTTTCTCATTATTTTATTATACCTCAAAATCTTAATAAAAACAATTAATTATTCCTGTAAAACAATATTCTCGAAACGTGTGTATTCTTTTATAAAAGCAAGTTTTATGCTCCCTATAGGACCATTTCTCTGTTTGGCAATTATCACTTCAGCAATACCCTCGTTTTCTTCTGTAGGATTATAATATTCCTCTCTTAAAAGAAGTATCACTAAATCTGCATCCTGCTCAATAGCTCCCGATTCTCTCAAATCAGAAAGCTGAGGTCGATGATCGGCGCGACTCTCTACCGCTCGCGAAAGTTGACTAATTGCTACCACGGGAATATTTAACTCTCTTGCTAATGCTTTTAGTGAACGGGATATATCGGAAATCTCCTGTTGACGATTTTCTACTTTGTTATTAGAGCGCATCAATTGTAAATAATCTACAATAATTAACCCAATGTTATATTGTATTTTTAATCTTCTTGCTTTAGCACGCAACTCCATTGCTGATATCGCTGGAGTATCATCAACAAATATAGGTGCTCCGGAAAGTTTGCCTGCCGCCGCCGTCAACTTCGGCCAATCTGCGCTAGAAAGATATCCTGTTCTTACTTTATGGGCATCAACCCGAGCGTGAGAACAGAGCATACGTTGACCTAACTGTTCCTTGGACATTTCTAAACTAAAAAAAGCTACGGGTATTTTTTCAACCACTCCCACATATTCAGCAATACTTATAACAAAAGCAGATTTACCCATGGAAGGTCTACCCGCAATTACAATAAAATCTGAAGGCTGAAATCCTGAAGTACGACGATCGAGATCAATAAAACCTGTAGGAATACCCGTGACATAGGTTTTCTTCTGATAGAGCTTATCAATGGTATCGATATTTTCTTTTACAATCTCTTTTAAGCTTGCTACCTGCTCCTCTTTCTTATTTTGACTTATATCAAAGATAAGCATCTCAGCCTTATCAAGAATCTCATCTACATTACCCTCCGATTCATAACTTAAACTTATAATCTGAGTAGCACTGCTAATAAGGGAACGCAAAATACTTTTTTCTTTAACTATACGTGCATAGTGACTGATATTAGCAGCGGTAGGAACTGAATTTACCATTTCGGTAAGAGCGCTTACCCCCCCAATCTCCTCTAAAATACCTAATTTTCTCAACTCATCGCTTACGGTAATTATATCCACTGCTTTATTGGCATTATAGAGATTAATAATTACTTCAAATATTTTTTTGTGGTTATCTTTATAAAAACAATCCCTATTAAGAATCTCCATAGCATAAACGATGGCATTTTCATCCATAAGCATAGAACCTAAAACCGCCATCTCTGCTTCAATATTTTGAGGTGGAATTTTTTCTAAATGTATATCTTCCATCATTGTTTCACCACCCAAACTTTAATCTTCGCTTCAATTTCTGTTGAGAATCTTATTAGACACTCAAAGACACCTAATTTTCTTATCGGCTCCTTCAGAATAATATATTTTTTATCTACCTCAAAACCTTCCTGTCTTATAGCTTCGCTTATCTGCTGGGCAGTAACTGAACCATAAAGTTCGCCATTTTCGTTAACCTTAACTAAAACATTCACCGACATTCCATCTAAACGTTTTGCTAACTCTTCTGTTTCCTGTCTTTTTTTCTCTATTTGTTTTAATTTTCTTTTCTTCTCTTCCTCTAAACAACGTAGATTCTCTGCAGTGGCAAGAATTGCTTTTCTGTAAGGAAAAAGATAATTGCGAGCAAAACCATCCTTTACCTCTATTACTTCATTTGCTTTTCCTAATTTTTCTATATCTTCGATTAATATAACCTTCATTTATTACTAAAAAGTCTATATCTTATTATATTCTCACAAAAGGTAAAAGAGCCAATATTCTTGCTCTCTTAATTGCCTGAGCAATACGTCTCTGATGTTTAGCGCAATTACCCGAAATTCTACTAGAAATAATCTTACCTCTTTCGGTAATAAATTTTTCTAATAGGTGAATATCTTTGTAATCAATATAATTTATTTTATTTTTGCAAAAACGACAGAATCTTTTTTTTGTTTTCTGAGATGGTTTAGATAAATCTTTTTTCTGTTTATTTTTCATCTAATGAATCTCCTTCCTCAAACCAATCCTGTTCTGAAGTGGATTCGTTTATACTAACGTCAGAAATCTCATTTTTTATATCTTCTAGTGAGGGAGTTGTAGGAGTTCCTAAGAACTGTACTCTTTCAGCACGCACCTCAATAACATTCCGTTTCTTGCCGGTATTATCTTCAAAACTACGAGATTGAAGTCTACCTTCTACAAATACAAGTCTTCCTTTTTTTAAATACTGATTACAGGTTTCGGCCTGTTTATTCCAAACTACCACGGTGACAAAACAAGTTTCCGTTTTATCCTCTCCATTGCGAGTACGGAATCTATAATTAATTGCCAATCTTAAGTTTACCACTGCCGTCCCCTGAGGAGTGTAACGTAGTTCTGGATCACGCACAAGATTCCCGATCAAAAAAACTCGATTCAAATTAACCATTATTTTAAACCAATTTAATAAACATAAACCTTAGGATATTCTCATTCAACTTATATTCTTGCTGCATAGCAGATATCAGTGAAGAATCCACTTTAAAATTTACTAAATAATATGTGCCTTCCTTTTCTTTTTTTATAGAGTAAGCTAATTTTTTATTTTCTTGCCATATCCCCGAAGAAATAATTTCTCCTTTGTTACGTAAGATTACATCATTTATGTAATGTAACAATTCCTTGGTTTTCCCTTCTCCTAAGTTCACTTTTAAAATAAACATTGCTTCGTATCTATTTATCACAGAACTCTCCTTTTTAATTAAATCTGTTCATTGCGCAATTAATTCCTTCAAATAACCAACTTTGACAACAATCTATAGCTCTTTTTTTTACTTCTTCAATTATACATTTTTCTTGCTCTTCAAATTCAGAAAGCACAAAATTACTTATTTTATTTTTATCTTGAATCCTGCCTATCCCTATCCGTAAACGACAGAAATCATTACTACCGATACTCTCTATTACCGAACGTAAACCTCTATGACCGGCATCTCCTCCTTGGGGTTTTATTCGGATCATCCCCAATTTAAGATCTAAATCATCACATATTACCAAAAGATTCCGTTTTTCTACTTTAAATCTCTTTATTAAAGCAATTACACTTTCGCCGGAAAGATTCATAAAAACTAAGGGATAAGCAAGAATAAAATCTACTCCTTTGTTTTTTACCATACTCCAGGACGATAAAAGCTCTTTATCTTTCTTTAATTTTATTCTGTATAATTTCGCCATTTCCTCTACTATTGCTTTCCCAATATTGTGACGTGTATCTCTATATAATCTCAAAGGATTTCCCAGCCCAACTATTAACTTGATCATTCGTCGGGTTGCTCTTCTTTTGACTCTCTCTCCTCCGTTTCTTTCTTCTCTTTAATTACTTCGGGTTCCATTCTCTCTTCGTTTACTCCTTCGGCAACTAACTCTTCCTTTAAAATTGGAGTAACTATAAAAACTACAGTATCACGAGGAGTTAAAATCTTTATCCCTTCTCCTAAAGAACTTATGTCTTTAATCTGAATAGACTCGTTAAGCTTAAGATTACTTACATCAACTTCTATCTGTTTAGGTATATTGGAAGGTAAACATTCTATCTCAATCTCCCAAAGTAAACGATCAAGCACCCCTCCTTCCTGTTTTACGCCTATAGGTTCTCCTTGAGGCAGAATGGGCACTTTTACTTTCAAAAGTTTGGTTAATGAAATATTATTAAAATCAACATGAATTACCTCATCACTCAAAGGATCATACTGGATCTCTTTTATCATACAGGTATACTCTTTTACTTTCTTATCCTTTTCTTTAACCACAAGATTAAAAACAACAGTCTCTATATGATGCTGGCGAATAAACTGTAAGAACTCTGAACGCACCAGCTTTATATTCATACTATCAATATCTGCTCCGTAAACTACCGCTGGAATAAAACCGTCTCGACGAAGAAGATGTATCTTATTTTTACCTTTTTCTTCTCTTACTTGTGCTTGAAGAGTTATCTGTTCCATTTTAATCAAACAGAGAACTTACTGATTCTTCAAAATGTATCCTCCTAATCGCTTCACCTAAAAGAGATGCTACAGACACTACTTTTATCCGAGGATATCTCTTTGCCTCTATTAAGGGAATAGTATCAGTAATTACAAGTTCTTTAAGGTCATTACAGCGATCGATATTCTTAACCGCGTCACCCGAAAGTACGCCGTGTGTAATAGCCGCATATATATCCTTTGCTCCTGCTTTTTTTAAAACAGTTATTGCATCTATTAAAGAGCCACCGGTAGCAATTAAATCATCTACAATGATAACATTTCTATTTTTAACTTCACCTAAAATATGCATTGCTTCTGTTCTTTCTGGAGAAATACGACGTTTATCAATTATAGCTAATTCTGCTGCGAAACGCTTAGCATAAGCTCTCGCCATCTTTATGCCTCCTACATCTGGAGAAACTACCGTTATATCCTTTAATTTTAATTTTTTAAAATAATCCAAAAATACACCTACAGCATAAAGATGGTCGAGGGGAATATCAAAAAAACCCTGTATCTGACCAGCATGTAAGTCAATAGTCAAAATACGATCTGCTCCTGCTACAGTTAAAAGATTAGCTACCAATTTTGCGGTAATGGGGACACGTGGTTGATCTTTTCTGTCCTGACGAGCATAACCAAAATAAGGAATAACTGCTGTAATCCGATACGCAGAAGCACGCTTCAAAGCATCGAGCATAATCAGAAGTTCCATCAGATTCTCATTAGGAGGTGGACACGTAGGCTGAATCACAAATACATCTTTACCCCGTACATTTTCATTAATTTTAACTCTTATTTCTCCTTCGCTAAATCTTGTTACCAAAGCATCTGAAAGTCTTATTTTAAGGTATTTACATATCTCTTTAGCTAAATTTAAATTAGCATTTCCACTAAATACCATTAACTTATCCATAGGTAGTCTTTATCCTTATAAAAATTTATTATCTTCTCATTTTTTAATGGGTCTTGCAGGTACTCCCAGAACAATCTGATTATCAGCCACATTATGATGGTGGGGGATTACTGAGCCAGCGGCTGTAACAGCATTCTTTCCTATTCTTAGAGGTGCAATTAAAATAGTATCCGAGCCAATAAATGCTTTATCCTTTATAACTGTTCTATTTTTCTTCTTACCATCAAAGTTAGCTGTAACAGTACCCGCTCCTATATTCACATCTCTTCCAATTATAGCATCACCTAGATAACTAAAATGTTTAGCTCGACTGTTGCTTTTAATTCTGGAACGTACCACTTCAATAAAATTACCCAAAACTACCTTATCTTCAATCACTGTTCCCGGTCTTATATGAGCAAAAGGACCGATAGAACAATTCTTACCAATTTTAACATCTTTCTCAATAATTGTAAAGGGATAAATTACGCTTCCTTTACCAATCTGGGTAGTATAAGCAATAAAAGTAGTAAAGGGATCTATTATCTTTACTCCTTCTGATAATAATCGTTCGATAATACGTTCCTGTATAATTCGATTTGCACGTGCTAAATCTGCATATGAATTTACTCCTAATGCCTCATCGGTATTAATTATCTTTACTGCATCAATAAGCGCATTCTTTTTATAAAGTAATCCTACCGCATCGGTGAGATAAAACTCTTTCTGGCGATTGTTTCTCTTTATCTGATTTAATACAGAAAACAAACTTTCCTTTTTGCAACAGTATACTCCTAAGTTTATCTCTTTTATTCTCTTTTGATATTCATTTAACTTATCCTCCTCTAAAACCTCTGATATGTTACCCCATTTATCTCGAATAATCCTTCCGTAACCTTTAGGCCTTTTCACCACCGCCGTCAAAAGAGTTAAATCTAAATTTTCTCTCTGTTGATGTTCGATAAGCTTTCTGATGGTCTCCTTTCTAAATAAAGGATGGTCTGCATAAAGAATTAAAAGCTCTCCCTTGAAACCTTTAAGTAAATTATCTGTTGTTTTAACCGCATCTGCTGTACCTAACTGTCTCTTCTGAATAACAATCTCCCATCCTTTTCTTTTCTTGATTTGTTTCTCTATCAATAGATGATTTTCCCCTAAAACAAGTATTTTTCTTTTTATAGCAAGTGCCTCGACTAAATCCATAACATACTCTAACATCGGTCTTTCACAAAGAGGATGTAAAATCTTTGGCACATCAGATTTCATGCGCTTCCCTTTACCCGCTGCCAGTATTACTGCCGCTATATCTTTGTGCATACCGCCTTCCTGAATAGAATAATTATATAATATTCTTTTAAAATATCAATAAATTTATCTAACAGTTGTTTTTTAGAAAAAGCGGGGCTCTACTATCAATCGTTTTAATATAATTTTATAAATTCTATTTCTTTTCCAAAATAGTGATTTAATATTTCCTTATAATTTTTACCTAAATTCGCTAATGCCTTAGCTCCTGACTGACACATTCCTACACCGTGTCCAAAACCACCCCCATAGAAGATAAACTGTAAAGGTTTACCTTCGGCATCCTTCTTAATTTCTACTTTAAACATACTACTACGCAGATTTCCTAAAGCAGTGCGAATATTTAATTCTTTTTCTAATACATACGTTGTATTGGAACCAACTATTTTAAGCTGTGTTACATGTCCCGACCGATTACGTCTGGTAATAACTATTTTCTGTATCTGACCAAAATCAGCAATCTTATCTAATATCTCTTTTATCTCTTGGTAACTATAAATCCTTATCCATCTAAAATTAGTTCCATCTCTACAGAGTATTGCCTGCGGAGGTTGTTTAAACCAAAATTCGAGCTGTAAAGGTGAAAGTGGAAAAACTAATTCTTCTTCACCTAATAAATCAGATCTCCCTTTTAAATAGGGTATTTCTTTATTACTGCCAAAGATATTATCTTGAGTATGACCTCCACAATTAGAAGAATAAAGAGCATCTATTGGTTTATTATCATAAACCATAATTATACCTCTTGTTTCATCTACTATTTTATTGGTCGTCTCTGTCTCCTGTTCTACTCCTGAGTAGACCTGACAATGTACTTGCGCACATAAATCAAAACCTTCTTTTTTGTGTCGACCTAATTTTTTCATTGCTACTGTCCGTGCAACTATACTTTGAGCTTTCAGGGCTTCTTTTGGCCACTTATAAGGCATCTCTGACGGAACCACACTATAAAGATACTCCTCTAAACTAACAATATTAATCACCTTAATCCCCCATCTATCTAACTTTATCTCTATTACTCCACGGTAGGAACGATCATCTTTTCTCGCCCAAAAATTATCCTCCCCTAAAGTTATATTAAAGATAGTAATGGTGCCTTCGGGTTCTTTAGGTTTAATTAAAATTGAGTCATTATCAATGTATTTCTGTTGTCTTTTACTTGAAATAACAATCTTATTATCAGCACTTTTAGAGATAAGATAGATTTCGTCTTTTAAACCATTAAATACTTCACTGTGCCCAGATTTTCTTCTCACTTCAAACGGACTCGAACATTTGAACTCAACAGAACTTACGCGTTGCATAAGACCAATGCGTAATAAGGGTATCCCTGAAATTTCACCAAACGGTTTAACAAAAACCTTCTTCCGCTTTCTCTGTAAAGTCACTCTTTGTCTTTCTTTTTCAAAGAATTCTTTTCCTAATCGATTGTGGATCTGTGCAATTCTTGTTTTAATTAATCTATCGTGAGGTTGGTAAAGAATTATTTTCTGATACAATCTTAATGAATCCTCAAGATTCCCCAGTTTAAATAGCAATTCTGCTAATATCTTCTGCGCATTTAATATACTGGTATCGATAAGACTGACCTTCCTATACTCCTCACTTGCCTCCTGAATTTTACCTTTACGTAAATAAAGATCGGCTAGCGAAATATGTGCTACTATACTGTCTCTGTTAAGCAAAATTGCCTTTTGATAATATCTTTCTGCCTCAGAATCTAAACCTTTTTCAGCGTAACATAAACCCAAGTTTATATTTGCTTCTAAATCATCTGGTTCAATCTCCAATATTTTATTTAAAATATCTATCGCTTTATCTATTCTGTGACTAAGAAAATATATCCTACCTAACAAAGTTAAAATTTTTAAATCCTGCGGAAATTTTACCTTTGCTTTCTCTAATATCTTTATTGCCATCTCATAATAACCTAAGTCTTTAAAAATCACTGCTAAATTAAGATATCCTTGCAGATTATTGCTGTCTGCAACCATCTTATAGGCTTTAATCGCCTTATAAAAATTTCCATTATTATAAGCTTCCACTGCCTCTTCAATATCCTCATTGAAGTTTAAATTATCTGCGCTTAAACTCTGAGAATTTAATACACACAGAAGGGTTGCTATCTTAAAAATGATAAAAAATTTTTTAACCATCAGTTTATTTCACTTAAAGCAATTTTGTCTTCTTAACGCCGTTTTCTTTCTCTTTTTTCTTGCGGATATCTGACTGGTTCCCCTGAATCTTTTGGAAGAGGAGAACCTTCTCTTTCTGAACTAACTTCCCGCCGAGAAAAATGAGATTCTCTTTTTGGTTTAACTAATACCTGCATTATCTTTTCATTATTTCTGGTATTTTTTTCTTCAATTCCTGAAGATACCTTAATAACAGTTTTAAGACGAATTATTCCTTCCCTTCTGGGAACCCATCTAAATGTCTGTTTTTGTCTTTCGCGAGGATTTAAATTGATTGTTTTTTTATCTCTAAATTCATCCTCTGTCTCAACCGTAAGTAAACAATTATCCAATTTCACCGTTGATTCATTCAAAATAGTAACATCTATATTTACCTGTTGAGCAACAAAAATTTCACTTCACCACGTAAAGTAACATCAAAAATAGAAACGTCTATAGGAAGTTCTTTTACCTGTAATATCTCATCCTGTTTAACTTCCCAATCTTTATCTGGCTGAAGAACAGACAAAGTAGAGGGCGCTGTAGCTGAAGACAAAAACTGAGAAGCAGAAGGACTATTCTGTGACAACTGAGCAGATTGAATTGCTAAAATTTTTGACTTTTTTATAAACTTTCCTCCCCTATCAAGCGTCATCTCCTCATTGGTAGCAGAATCTACCAGAGCAAGTCTTCCTTCCATAAATTTAATCTTAACGCGTTTTCTACCCTCACCTTCCACC
>JAMWCP010000087.1 GCA_023819665.1 Candidatus Omnitrophota bacterium | reverse complement strand
TTATCAATCTGACCTCTTGCCTTGGCAAGGTTTGTGCCATCAGGAGCATAGAGTTCTAAATAGGCGTCAAGATAGCCTGAGGTCGCAGTAGCTCGGATAGTGACTTTGTCATTGGCTGAGGCAGTGAGGGTGTAAATGTCCTTTTCTCCTTTTACGCTAATAGAGCCTTGAACAATTTCTCCACAATTGAAGGATATAGCGGGACTGAAATTTGCTTTGAGTAGATAGGGAACTAAAGAGATGTGTTTACCAGGTGTATCTCCTACGCAAATATAATAATCACCTTCGGATAACATCCTCTCTAAATTTATATTCATACCTCTTGCATCGCTAAATTTTGTTACAAGTCGCAAACCATCTTTATTAAATATTGAAATGAATGCCTCGATTTGATTAGAGACATTTGTTAAGGAAATAGATAATAATCCTGCAGCAGTAACATTAATTTTATAATAATCTATATCTTTTAGAGGATTAATTGTTCCAGAAGCATATTTATCTAATGGCAGGGCTGTAGCTGAGGTGAGTTCATTGTTATTCTCTAACTCACAGATACTTGGTTGAGCAGAAAATGAATTTTTACTGAAGAAAAAAATTTGGCTTAAAAGGAGAAAGGCGAAAATTAATCTCTTTTTAGAAAAGATAGCCACGCTTCACTCTTAAGATAAAATTTATTTATATTCTTTAAAAATTTTTTTCGAAGGGAGTTTTTCTTCTCCCATTATCCACATAATATAATTTGGTTCTACATATTCCACATTAGGGTCTTTTCTATATTCTTTGACTATTACTTCTACATCTGCATCAATAGGAAATTTAAATAAATAGACATTTGTTAAATCTCCTAACTTGTATTCTAATCTTCTTTTCTCATCTTCCTTAAAGATCCTTTCTGCACTCAACAAACCAAATTTCTTATTTAAAGCCTGAATTGAATTGACATTTATCTTTATTTCATTTGCTTTAGCAATTCTCTTTCCAGCAGGCACCCCTACGATATCTGAGTTAAATTTAATAATGATCTCTCCAGGTTTGAATTGAGGAGTCTTTTTAGAAGTAAGTCTTTGATTCTCTCGCAAAATAGATCGAGCAGAGGTTGTCTTTAAACTTATAGATGTTCTCACGCTAGCCTTACTTGAGGATTGGACAAAAATATTCTTATTACCGATAGGGTTTAATATAGGAGCTGAAGAACTCACTTCAACAGTTATTCCATCAGAGTAACCTATCTTTGACCAAATTCCAGCTCCATTTTTAGCCTGGACACCAAAGTAATAAGTCTTTTTATTAATAAGGTTAAGGCCATCCTTTGTAATCTCATTAGCACTGCCTGTTGATGTCCAATCTACAATAACTATACCGGAAATAGAATCTTGGGTAATCCTATAACAGTATTCGGAAATTTTCGATTCAGGATCAGAGGAAGTCCAGGTTGCATGGAGTTGAGTAGTAGAGTTGGTAAATTGACCATTATCAGTAACAATA
This sequence comes from Candidatus Omnitrophota bacterium, assembly GCA_023819665.1. Lineage (GTDB taxonomy): Bacteria > Omnitrophota > Gorgyraeia > Gygaellales > JAMWCP01 > JAMWCP01. Next base: position 2,497 of record JAMWCP010000087.1, on the reverse strand, counting down.
GGTGTTGAAGGTGGTGAGGTATCTAAGATAATCGTATCTGAATAGGCTTGAGACCAGTTTCCGGCTTTATCAGAGAATTTTACATAAACTGTCTTTACACCCTCACCTGAAGTTAAAGTCCAAGTTTTAGTTGGAGTGTAAGCCTCAGGAGTTGACCAGTTAGTGCCACCATTAGAGAATTGCATCTGGCTTATACCACTAGCTGAGTCAGTAGCTGAAAGGGTTAAGGTAACGGAGGTAGAACTGGTGTATTGAGCATCGTTGTTAATTTTCACTGTACCGGTAGGAGGAGTGGTATCTAAAATTATACTATCTGAATAGGTCTGAGACCAATTTCCAGCTTTATCTTTAAATTTTACATAAACTCTCTTTTCTCCATCACCTGTAAGTAAAGTCCAGGATTTGATAGTAGCATAGGCTTCAGGTATTGACCAGTTGATATTATCATTTGAGAATTGCATTTGAGCACCCTGACCCATGCCACTTTCTAAATCAGTGGCAGAGAGAGTAAGGATTACTGAGGTAGAGTTAGTATATTTGGCGTCGTTGTTTACCTTGACGGTGCCTTTAGGTGGAGTTGTATCTGGATTAATTACCCAGGTTACATCCTTAAGCATCCTTATCCAATAGCCTTCTCCTGGTTTTAGATGGGTAAATTCTTTTTTCTTTTGAGAATACTGTTGATACCAAGGGTAATCTTTAAAAGCATAGCGCCAGACACTGGCATAATCAACCCCTAATCTTAAAGGTAGAAGTGCTGCTTCTACGGGCATTTCTTTTGTCTTTGGGCAACCAATAGCATTCCAGCCCTTTTTTAGAGGTAGATTATAGTTAATAGGGGTTGTTTCAGTTAAGTTAATAGTTGTAGATGAAGCCATTTCCAAATATATCCAGTATCCTCTTCCAAATTCAAAGGTAGAAAACTGATCAAAATCAGGATCATCTACAAAGTAGATGTATTTGGAATTTACAGTATCCCAGAAAGCTACTTGCTTTGAAGTTGCAGAGATTTGAGAAAGGATGTCCTTTATCTTCCAAGATTTACCTATAGGAATGGAGATATAGTTAACCCCGGGTTTTAGATTAAGTTGAAATGTCTCAGCAAAGAGATCAGAAGGAGAAATTGAAATTAAGCCGAGAAAAATTATAATGCTAAAAATTAATCTCTTTATCATTTAACTTCCAGGTTTAGGAAAAGCAATAAAGATATAGATATCTACACTCTTAGAATCAAAACCACCTCGGTTATCTCTTATCTCTACTTTTATTTTATGTCTTCCTCTATCAGAGATTTCAGTTTTAAAACTATGTTTTGAAGAATCTGTCCAGTTTTTAAGGATTGTCTTATCCATTATATATCTGTATTGGAGACGGTCTTTATCTGGATCAGAGGCATTTATAGAAATTGTAAGGATATCACCTGTAATAAAGGTGGAGCGGTCTCGAGGAATAATTGAGATTATCTTAGGAGGATTGTTTGGTGGAATAGGTTTAAGGGAAAAGTTAAAGGTGTAGGTCTTTCCCAACTGGAGATAACGCAATAAGGTGCTTTTCTGATAATTCTTAGCCGAGCATTCTATAAAATATAATCCTGAAGATAAAGATTTACTTATCGTATAATTTCCATTTTTATCGGTAGTTGTAGAGGTAATTACTTTTCCCGTAAGATTGGATATCTCAATCGAGGCACCAGATATGGGTTTTTGATTAGATTGATCTATTGCTTTGCCTTTTAGTGTAGTAACAGGAGCTGCCCAAGCAGAGCTTAAAAATAGACAAAAAAAGAGGGGAAAACTTCCCCTTTTTATAAACTTAATCCAATCTCTTCTCTTTCTGCACACAGGTTTTAATCCTTTCCCGTGGCTTTTTAAAGTATAACATATAACTTAAGATTTTTCAAGGTAATTTTATCCTTTGATGTTACAATTTTAAGGACGTTTCAGCACTAAAAAAGAGCTTAATTTTAACATGACTATAACCAAACAGATATTAAACAGGCCTAATATAGGCAGAAAGACGGTGCCTCCTAATATTCCTGCCAGCCATCCACCAAAGAGGTCTAAGGCATAAAGCACACCGGTCGTTGAGCCGATCTCCTGTTTTTTGCCTAAATATATGTGACTTGCCAAAGGAAATTCTATGCCCATAAGAAAGCCGGAAACAAAAAATAAAACCAAAAAAAATAGATACGCATGCAATTTAGTGGTAAGGCCATATATCGCTACCCACAAAATACAGGTAAATAAAATGATACTTAACTCCAATTTACTAAATAGCCCTAAGGCATTTCTTATTCGCTTTATACGCGTAGTCATTAAGATGCTACCACCAGCAATGCCGGTCATAAAAATACTGATTAATAACCCAAGGTGGTAATATAAATAGCCATAAAATACCTGAAAGCTAAATATCAAAATCAGATTTACCAACATCCCAAAAAATCCGGTGGTAGCGATAGCATAGGCAATTTTTAATTTTGGTCTACCTGAAGATAGAC
>JAMWCP010000086.1 GCA_023819665.1 Candidatus Omnitrophota bacterium | reverse complement strand
AAAGAAAAAAAGGTCTGGATAATCTTTTTTGGAGGTGAGCCATTTTTAAATTTTCCAGTTATTAAAGAAACTGTTAAATATATCAAAAAGATCAAAAATAGAGAATTTATAATTACTATTGCAACCAATGCCACACTGATGAATAGAAGCATCTGTAAGTGGTTATCTAAAAATGATATTGAAATTATGGCTGCTTTAGATCTTCCCGCCTCAGAACATAATAAGAACCGACCTTTTAAGGATGGAAGCCCAAGTTTTGAAATAGTAAAAAATAATTTACTGTTGCTTTCTAAAAATATCCCTTCTAAGAATCTAAAGATAAGAGCAGTAATAACTAAGGATGCGGATATAAAAATCTCTGATGCTTTTAAAATCTACTCCGAACTTGGTCTTCCTATATATGATTTATGTCCTGCTCCTGAAGTTATAGGAGTTAATGATCTAAGATATAAAAGTTGTCCTGAAGAAAGATTCTACAGAAGCAGTGAATACCAAAAAACTAAATTAAGAAAAGAGCTTTTAAAAAAAGTTGCCAAAAGTAATCAATTTTCTTCTCTGGGACTGTATAAAAGACTCTTTTCTTCTACTGGGTTATTTGTCATCGTAGATGGAAGACCTCCAGAAAGAGAATGCCACTTCAGAAATCAGATGAGCATAAAACCAAATGGAGATATATACTTCTGTGATATCGTCTCAAGTAATAAAGAGTTCTGTTTAGGTAATATTAAAACTGGCTTTGATAAAAAAAAGATCAAATCTATTAAAAAAAGATATCTTTTTAAACCTAAATACTGCAAAAATTGTTGGGCATCAAGTTTCTGTCATCGTTTCTGCCCTAGCTTAGTTCCTTATAAAAATATCCATAGAAAAGATTGCCAACATTTTAGAACTGAATTTATAGAAATACTGAAAATATTTTTGAATTTTAACTACAATCAGATCTCAAATATCTTAGATTTTATGCTTTATGCAACTTACGATAAAAATTATATAGAAAATCAAAAGGATAATTTCAAAACTGTATTAGAGATTTATCGATTTCTTAATGAGAAAAATAAATATATCAAACCTATAAATATCTTTCCCTGTTGTTAATATGAAAAGATATATCTTATATTCAAATGGCTGTTATCTAAACAGAATTGATACAAAACGGATAGAGATTTTTTTAAAAAAAAATGGCTATACTTTATCAGATAACCTTCGGGATTCAGATATTATAATATTTAATACCTGTGCCTACTGTAAAGAGATGGAAGATGAATGTATTAAGTTTTTAGAAAATATCCAGAGATTAAAAACCAAAAAATCTAAACTGATAATAGCAGGTTGTCTACCAGTTATCAACAAAAAACGCTTACTGGCTAATTTCCGTGGACCATATTTTAATCCTCTCTCTATGGACTCTTTAGTTGAATTCATAGGTGCAAAACATAAAGAAATTGATACTATTCCTACTGCCCAACCAATATTAACTGATGATAATACTTTCAACCAAAAACCCCAAAAGATATTTGCTATCCGTATAAGTTATGGATGTTTAAACAGGTGCAGTTTCTGTGCAGTTAAAAATGTCTTTCCCAAATTACATAGTAAAGATAAAAAAGAAATCCTTGAACAGTTTTTAGGAGGACTTAAAAGTGGCTATAAAACATTTTTACTAACTGGGGAGGATACTTCCTGTTATGGAAAGGATACAGGAACGGATCTGACAGAATTATTGATGGACATTGTAAAAATAAAGAGCGAATTTAATATCTATCTTTATAGATTAAATCCTGATGGCTTATTAAAAATGGGTAAAGATTTCTTAAATGTTCTAAAATCTAAAAAAATAAAATACCTCTCCATCCCTATCAATTCAGGAAGTAATCGAATCCTTTCTCTGATGAATAGAAACTACAAAGCAGAAGAGATAAAAAATTATATAAAAAAATTAAAAAAACTATATCCCTTTATAAGATTGAATTTAGATATTATGGTAGGTTTTCCCACTGAAACATGGAAAGATTTCCAAGATACTCAAAGATTTGTATGTGAAACAAAACCTGATAATATTAGAGTATTTAAATTTAGCAAACGACCGAATACCCCAGCATATTATCTTGGCAGACTAATACCTAAATCTACTATGCAAAAAAGATCAAATATTTTATATAAGACTTTTAGGTTTATAAAATATAAATAAATTAAATAAGAAAGATTTTATGATATACATGAATTGCTTCAAGATTAAAATTTCTAGTTAATTCCTCATTAATATAAGAAGACACTTTTTGAACTTCTCTGCAAGAGATCCCCTCCTTCATTCTATATTGATACATAAGATTTAAATTATTATTTTTATCAATAATTTTTATACCGTACCTTGAAGGAAAATGAGCTACTTTACTATCTTTCTTTAGTTGAAATGCAGAAACAACCGTAGCAAATCCTTTAGATTCCAAAATCTTTTTATTCTCCAATATAAAATCCAATGTCTGGTATGCTTCTTCTTTCTTCTCACCAGGAAAACCTATCAGACAGTATAAATGGACTGCTATCTTTTCATTATTACAGTGCCTTAGAATATTTTTTATCGTTTCTTTTTTATAACCCTTTTCCATCAGATCTAAAACTCTTTGACTTCCTGACTCAAGACCAAACATAAGTAAGCGACACCCAGCTTTTTTTATCAAATTACATAACTGACTGTCAATTGCTGGATCAAATCTTACTCCTGCATACCAGATTACTTTTAAATTATTTTGAATAATTGCCTCTGAAATATCTCTTAATTGTTTTGGAGACATAGATTCATTAACAAAGGCAAAATAATCAGTAGAGTATCTTTCCTTTAGATATTTTATATCTTTTATAACTAGATATGGCTTGCGCACATTGTATTTTTGAAAGATCTTGAAACTATTACAGAATGCGCATCTTCTCCAGTAGCAACTCCTTGCGGGCAAAATAGATAAAATTGGTTTTGGTGATAAATACAAATCTAATGGAAAACCATCGTAAGAAGGGGAAGGAAGTAGGTTTATATCTTCACTAAAAATAGGATTATAATAAATCCTCCCTTTCTTATAATATATAATATTTGGGACTCTACTTAAATCCTTACCATTTCCTATATTCTCAGCCAATCTCCATAAGGAAGTTTCTCCTTCATGAACAATAAAACTATCCACAAGAGAAAAGAGCTCTTTATTTTTTCTAATCTCATCCTTAACAAGGGTAAATATGGGACCCCCTACAGTAATATGTGTTCTGGGTAATGTCTTTTTTATTAAATAGGCTAAAGTAAATCCTGGAATTATCTGATAATCACCCACTATTGAAACTCCTACTAGATCTGGCTTATAGTCAGTAATATCTGGGATTACATAATCTTTAAAATAATTCAAAAAAATATTTGTCTTTTTATCACTAACAGCTTTAAATATATCTTTGATTGAATAAAAATTATATGGGGTTATGTATTTTTTAAGTGTAAATTCGGTTGGATAAAATTCTGCGGAAATCAACTTTAACCCTTCTGAAAGCATCTGCCAGGCTAATTTATATCTCTTTATACTGCATAAACTATCTTTATCCTTGAATGTATTCTTAAATTTCTCTATATTTTTAATTAGAGAGGAGGCATTCAAGATAACTTCTGATAATAATAAATATTCCCTCTCTTCTTCAGATGATAGGGGGGTCTTATATTTTAAATATACAAATCTTTTAAGAGCATTTTTATAAGATACCTTAAGCATCTTTTCAGTCAAAAATCTATCATATGCTTCTATATTTATATCCCTTTGTATTACTTTATATCCTTTTCTTTCTAAAAAAGCAGTCAGTGAAGGTAAACTCAAGTATGGTTGGAATGGCTGAAATACTGGAGGAAATAAAAGCATAATTTTTATCTTTTTTTTCTTGATAAGAACCATTTTTAAGATCTCATAAGATATAAAAAATTATAAATTAGTCGCACAAAAAATGTCTTTAATTTATATCTAAAGTGAAATCTTTCAATCTTTTTTTTCAATTGTTCTATATCAATTCTATGGTTAAATCTTTGCTTTATCT
>JAMWCP010000085.1 GCA_023819665.1 Candidatus Omnitrophota bacterium | reverse complement strand
GTTTAAATACTCAACCTGTAGTCTCTATGTATGTTCAAAAAGAATCTACGGCAAATACCATCGCAATATCGCGTCAGGTGGATAGAGAAATAAAATTATTAAAAGAAATATTAGATAAAGATATAAATATTATCTCTACATTCAATCAAGCAGAACATATCAAGCAAGCAGTAGATCAGGTCAAAAAATCTCTGTATTATGGAGCGATCTTAGCTACTTTAGTTTTGTTTGTTTTCTTAAAGGACTTTCGGTCGGTAGGCATTATTGGAATTACCATCCCTCTCTCCATTCTTTGTACTTTTAGTCTTATGTTTTTTGGAAAAATCACTATTAATGTGATGACCTTATCAGGACTTGCTTTAGGAGTGGGTATGCTTGTGGATAACTCTATTGTTGTATTGGAAAATATATTTAAAAAACGCCAAGAATTTATAGAACAACAGGGAGTTATTACTAACCCTGCTGATTCTACTGCGATAACTAAAGAACTCTCCATAACTGCAACAGATGAGATGTTATTAGCGATTACGACTTCAACTCTAACTACCATTGTTATTTTTCTACCTTTAGTATTTATTAATCCTGAAATAAGAATGCTCTATAGTGGTATTGCTTTTACAATCACTTTCTCGCTTTTGGCTTCCTTTTTAACTTCTATTACTCTAGTGCCAATGTTGACTGCAAAGCTGAAGTTTAAACATAGTAAAGCTAATAAATTGGAACCTATGTCTTCTGAATCAGCCGAGTCTCAAAATTTGAATAATTATAAACCGCCTTTTTCTAAAAAAATTATCGCTTTTTATCAAGCGTTTCTTAAATTGTCCTTAACTTTACGTTATTTAATACTAATTTTAATTTTCTTTCTCTTTAGTCTTATGTTTAAGCAAGCTAAAAAATTAGAAAAAGAATTTATTGGTATAGCAGAACAAAATAAATTTACTGTATTTATTGAAATGCCCACAGGGACAAAATTAGAGATATCTGATAAAATCGTTTCAGAAGTAGAAAAGATTATATCTAACCAACCGGAAATAAAAACATTTACCGCAAAGGTTGAACCATGGTCAAGCAAAATATATGTAGAATTACTACCTCTAACTAAAAGGAAACTTTCTACCAGTCAAATAATTGAAAAAATAAGACCCTTTACTGATAAAATTGAACCGGCGTTTATTTACTATGAAGAACCGGAGGAAATTGGAACAAAAGAGATAATATTAGAACTCTTTGGATACGATTACGAAATTCTAAAAGGATTGGCTATTCAGGTTGCCCAGAGATTACAGCAGATTCCTAAATTTACTGATGTGAAGATTAGAATGCGTGAAGGACGACCAGAGGTACATCTGGCCATAGACAAAAAACAGGCTGCTCTCTTCGGTCTAAATGTAGAAAGTATCGCTTTAGCTTTACATACTCATATGCGAGGTCTAGTGGCTACACGTTATCGGGGAACAGAGATACCTTTAATAAAAGTAAAAGAGGTTTATCAAAATCAGTCTCCCCCCAAAAAAGAGAGAGAATCTGTAACAGAAAAATCTGAAATAGCCCAAATGTCTCCTACTTTTGGTAAAGCGCAAGCAAAGGAAATCGAAACAATAGTTCGCTTAGAAGAAAAATTTCGTCGTACATTTAGTGACTTAAGAAGGATGAGTTTTGTTACACCTATTGGTGAACGGGTATTTCTCTATCAACTTGCTGATTTTAAATTTGAATTGGGACCAAGCGAAATATGGCGTAAGAATAAATTTCGCATGATTCAGGTCAGTGCTAATACGGGAGGAACAGCTTTAGGTACTTCTGCGGAATTAGTCAAACACGTACTTACTGATCTTAAATTTCCCAAAGATTATTTTTGGCAATTTGGAGGAAATTATGATAAGATGCTCCAAAATCAAAAGGAACTCAGTTTTGCTATTATACTTAGTCTGCTATTTGTATATATGATTATGGCTAGTCTCTTTGAATCAATCATCCAGCCATTTATTATCTTATGTACTGTGCCTTTAGCAGCTATGGGAGCGATTGCTGCCTTAAGAATTACCCATAAACCTGTAGGAATAGGAGCTTTAATCGGAGCAATAATGTTAGGAGGCATAGTGGTAAACAACGCCATTATACTAATCGATCGTATTAATTTTTTAAAACGCAAAAAGAATATCTCTCGTTCAGACAGTAGAGAAATTCGTAAAATCATAACTCTCGCTTGTTCTGACAGATTAAGACCGATAATGATGACCTCTATCACTACTATTTTAGGGCTTTTACCCATGGCTTTGGATAAAAGTGAATCAGCGGCTCTCTGGACTCCTTTAGCCATAACAGTTATTGGGGGTTTAACAACATCAACATTTCTAACTTTATTTATAATTCCTAACGTATATCTTATGTTTGAAGATATAAGAATAATAAGAAGATAAGGAGGAATTATGAAATTAAAACTACAACCATTAATTTTCATTTTAGTTTTTGGTTGGATCATATTTATTGTGTGGGGAGTAATTAAAACTACCCTTAAATTAACCGAAAAAAAAGAACTTCCTCAAAAACAAACAGAAATATCTGCTCCTGTAGAAAAAACAATCCCTACCAATTTAACTCCGGAAGAAGGAACTCTTCAAAAAGTATCTGAGATACCTGTTTTAGTAAGAGCTTTTAAGGTTAAACCTGTAAGTTTTACGGATATTTTACCGGTTATGGGAACAATAAAAGCAGATATCGAAGTAGAACTTAAATTTGAAATAGAAGGAATTATAAAATCTATCAATTTTAAAGAAGGAGAAAAAATAAAAAAAGGTGATATTATTGCTCAACTGGAACCAAAAGATATGGAACTTAAACTGGAGTATGCAAGAAACAAAAAGGCTTCTGCTAAGGCTAATTACGAAGCTAATCTTAAAAAATTGGAGACATACCAGAAACTATATGAAGCGGGTGCCATTATCAAATCGAAGTTAGAAGAAATACAATTGAGTTGTGAGAGTTCCAAATATGAATTTCAAACTGCCGAAGCAGAAGAAAAATTAGCCGAAAACGTTTTGAAAAAAACTCAACTCTATGCCCCTTTAGATGGGATTATGGGACCACGAGAGGTAGAGGAAGGTGAATTTGTTACACCTCAAGATAAAATTGGTTCGCTTTTAAAAATAGATAGCGTAGTGGTAGAGGCAGGAATCGTAGAAAGAGATATAAATAAAGTAAAAGTAGGGCAAAATGCTAAGGTATATGTAGATGCATATCCTGATATTGTATTTGAGGGAAAAGTAGATAAACTTTTACCGGTTGTAGAAGGAAAAAGCCGAACATTAACCGCTAAGATAAAAGTTAATAATCCACAAAGACTACTAATCCCTGGTATGTTTTCCCGTTCAGAAATTGTAATTATTGAATTAAAAGATGCGTTTATTATTCCTTCGGTTGCCCTGATTCCAGCAGGAAAAGGGATGATGTTAGTTTCTGTAATATCTCCTGAAAGCATAGAAACAACACAAGAAAGTATCCAAACAGGAATTGTTCAATTAAGACGAGTAGAAATAGGTTATATAACTAGTGATTATGTCCAAATTACTAAAGGATTATATGAAAATGACTTAGTTGTACTTGAAGCCCAAGGGGAATTGCAGGATAACACAAAGGTACATATAACTGCAATCGAAGAAGCAAATTTTTAATGTCGTTTCAATCTTCTTTCTTTTTTATATCTATTAAAATATCCGCTATAATTGCTACTGTATAAAAAAATAAAAAAGAAAAGCAATAAAACAGAATAATTGCTACTCCTATATGGCGAGGATAACTTGAAAGAATCCCACTTATAGTTGCCAAACCACTAATTATACCCGCTGATAAAAGAAACCACGCCACCGCTTTTATAATTAAACTCGATATTTTTAAAAATTTTAATTTTCTCTCCATTTTTTATATTTTTACATAAAATATACCTGAAATCAAGTAATTTAGTAACTTAATTGTATTTTTTATCTTTAAAAAACTCTAATCTTTCTATGGCAAAGCAAGTGTCGTGCTTTTAAAAGTTATAAAACTTTTTTTACATCTAACGTGCATATTGCTAGAGTATTACCCCTGCGGGAGACGTAAAACCTCAAAATAATCTATTTTTCCACGTACTCCTCCTTCGGTGCTAAACGCAAACCTCCTCCTAAATCCAAAGTGGCATATATTCCTAAGGTACGGGTATGTTTTGGGGGAACCCGATAGACCAGATGATTT
>JAMWCP010000018.1 GCA_023819665.1 Candidatus Omnitrophota bacterium | reverse complement strand
GATAGCAATATTACATAAAGGTATAATCCCTGCACTAAATAGATTAAAGGGCTTTCCTTTGTTTAAGAAAAAATTAAAGAAGAAATAGCCTCCTAAAAATCCTAAAATTGCAATTCCTAAAAACATTATTGCTCCTAAACTCTCAAAAATCCTTGCCCAAAATTCATCTAATTTCTTTAAAGCCACCTCTTTTCCAAAGGCAAGCATAAGATGGATAAAAGATAAAGCAATAATTACTCCACCCGCAAAGCCACCACCTGGCGTTAGATGTCCATGTAGAACAATATAAATTCCGTAAAGCAAAATCAAACCCACAGTAAGACGGGTGATTGTTTTGACAATTAAAGTCATACCACTATGTTTATCTTTCATTTTTAATCTTACCTATTTTACGGATAGCTGCTAAAACTCCTATTACTGCAGTAAAAAGAACCGTTGCCTCACCCAAGGTATCATAGGCTCTGAAGTCTAAAATTATAGAGGAAATTAAATTCGTTGCCCCGGTTTTATTTAATCCTTGCTCAATATAGCCCTTAGAGACCCTCATTAGAGGATGACCAAATAGAGGCAGTTGTTTCAAACTAAAATAACTGAAAAATAAAAATAAAGCCACAAATATTAAAGTAGAGATGGTATTGAATAACCATCGGCCAGAAGTAGAAAAAGGAAGATCCTTTTTTATAGTCGCCCTGATTAAAATAATCAAACATAAAATCTCTACCACTAGCTGTGTAATGGCTAAATCCGGTGCCTTTAGTATCAGAAACGCCAAAGAAAGCCCTAAACCCACTGCACCTACGGCGATAACACTAGATAACAAATCCTTAATTTCAATGGCCACAATTCCTGCAAAAATCATAAATAATAAAAGCAATTTTAATTCCATCTTTATTTAAAATTACCTCAGAAAACCAGAACAAAAAAAACTAACATACCCAGAAGACACCACACCAAATATGTAGGTAAAATTCCGTTATGCAAGAATTGAAAGAATCTACCTATACCAAATATTAAAGTCTTCCCTTGTTCATATATATCAAAAAAACCCTTCTCTGCTTTGGTATAAATAATCCTTAAGAAACCTAACTCCTTTATCGTGTTATAAAATTCAGTTCCTGAGACTTTGGTTTCTAATACTCCTTTGGTTTCTGAACCCAAAAATAGAGAATCTCTCCTAAAAGATATTTTAAACAAACTAAAAATTAAAATCCCCAGAATTAATCCTAAAATAATCAAAAAGGTTGCCAGACCCGCGGACCAAAAACCTAAAAAATTAGAGGTAGATAAAAATTTAGGCAGGGAAGGAAGGATAAAATACTTTAAAGGAACTTGCCTGGCGAAAACTCCAAAGATAACACAAATCCCTGCTAATACTAAACAGGGAAACCACATTAAAAAACTTACTTCCTCAGTTTTATTTGATAGTTCATGGTTCGCCGTCGATACTTGGCCTAAGAATACCGAATGGAGGAGTTTCATAAAGGAAGCTAAAGTTAAAGCTGAACCAAACATGGCTGCTACCAGACATAAGAATACAATAACCTTGTATGCTATATACTGAGTACTACCTACTGTTTGGATCAGACCTTGATAGATCATCCATTTAGAGAAAAAACCATTAAAAGGTGGAACCCCAGATATAGAGAGACTGGCAACTAAACAGGATATGTAGGTAATTGGCACAGCTTTAGAAAGACCACCCAATTTATCTAAATCTGTAGTCTTTATTTTATATTCCACATTGCCAGAAGTTAAGAATAAACAGGATTTATAGATAGCATTATTCAACATATGAAAGAGCCCTCCGGCAATTCCTAAAGAAGAACCTGTGCCGATCCCTAAAACCATATAACCTACTTGCGATACTGCATGATAACCTAAAAGTCTTTTGGCATTATGTTGGACTAAAGCCATCATCACGGCGGCTAGAATTGTAAAGGCACCGATAAGCATAAGAAAGAGATTCATTGTTTTACTCATTACAAATAAATCCAAAGAAATTCTTGTCAGAAGATAGATCCCCAAAAGCTTATCTAAGGAAGCAGGTAAGTATGCAACCACAGGAACTAAAGCATCTTTTGCGCAATCGGGAATCCAAGAGTGAACAGGCATTGCTCCTGCCTTGGCAAAGGAGGCAACTGCCAAACAGAGATAAGCAAGAGTATTAAGTAGCCGGTAGTCAGTAGTAAGGGAAATTTTTATTTTATCCATCTGAAAAGTGCCAGTTAAATAATAGATAATTGCGATTCCTAAAAGCAAAAGACAATCTGAACCACCCACAATGATAAAGGTCTTCTTACCAGTTAAATTGGCAGTCTCTTCTATATCTATATTAATCAAAAGATAAAGCGTCAACCCCAGAAATCCCCAGAAAACCAAAAGTAAAATGAGATGATTGGCTAAAACCGCGCCCACTGAAAAAACAGCAGTTAAAATTATTGAAAAATAGTACTGTAGAATTCTTTTTCTTCCCTGCATAAATTTAAAAGAATAAATAATCGTAAGCAGAGAAAATAAACCAATGAATAAGGAAATAAAACCGCTTAATCTATCTAATTTAAATAGAGGATAAAAATTAAATAACATCTTTAAATCCTATTTCTTTCTTTAATTTTTCAGTTTTCTCTTGTGATAATTTAATTAATTCCCACCCTGTTAAAATCCTCTGGTTATCTTCTTTGCGGATTACGCTACATCTTTCGGTACAGCAATAACAGGGATCCACTGCGGCTAAGGTTATAGCAGCATCAGAAATAGTTCCCCCTACTGCAGCAATTTTATTGGAAGCAACATTCATATAAGAGGGAGCCCTAATCTTATGTCTTATCGGTCTATTTGTGCCATCACTTCTTACATAATGGAAACATTCACCTCGAGGTGCCTCTACTCTGCCAATACCTTCGCCAGCAGGAATCTCTTTTATCTTTATTTCAATCTCGCCTTTGGGCATCTTATCTAAACACTGCCGGATAATTCTTATGGACTCATAAAGCTCCTTAAGTCTTACTACAGTTTTAGCAAAGATATCTCCCTCTTGTTCTGTAGGTACATTAAAACTCACTCTGTCATAGGCACCATAAGGATCATCGCGCCTTACATCAATATCTATTCCTGAGGCACGCGCGGTAGGACCTACCACGCACCAGTTACGCGCCTGCTCTTTGGTTAAAATTCCCACTCCTTTAAGGCGTGCTTTAATTACCGGATCATCCACCACTGCTCCATAAAACATATCTGTTGCTCTACTTATCTCATCCAGCGTTTTCTTCAGTGGAGAGATATGCTCGTTTAAGATATCCCTTCTTACTCCTCCGGGTTTCATCATCGCATAGTGGTTGCGATTTCCGCAGATCATCTCAAAACAATCTAAAATGGGTTCCCTGTACCGCCAGGCCCACATCCATAAAGTATTATAACCGATAAAGTGTCCGGCTAATCCTAACCAGAGGAGATGGCTATGAATACGTTCCATCTCAGCAATAATCGTGCGAATATAGAGTGCGCGCTCGGGCACCTGAATATGGGCTAAATCTTCTATTGCATTTACATAGGCAAAAGGATGGCTGGTAGAACAGATTCCGCAGATACGCTCCACAAGATATGCCACCTGGTCAAAATGTTTGTGTTCGGAAAGTTCCTCAATTCCGCGGTGGTTGTAGCCAATCACAATATCAATGTCTACCACACGTTCTCCTTCTACATAGAGACGGAAAAACTCTGGCTCCTCTTGTAAGGGATGATATGGACCAATAGGAATTACAACTTTATGCGACATATTCGTTATGGCGTTACTTGCGGATCTTTTTTTCTTAAAGGATGTTTATCTTGCGGCCAATCCTCATGCAATAAGAGATGTTTTAAATTCGGATGACCTTTAAAATTGACCCCAAAGAGTTCCCAGATTTCCCTTTCAATCCATTCCGCAGCCGGAAATAAAGAAGTAAGTGAATCTATTTGGGGATTTTTCTTATCCTCAATTAATACCCTTACCGAAAAAATCTCTCCGCTTTTATCAAAACTAAAATGATACAAAATTTCTATACCTTTAGGTGTATCTATGGCAGTGGCAATAGAGAATCTTAAACTTAGTTCATTAAATAAAAAATTTGCTACCTCTACGATATCTTGAGGCTTTATTGAAAAATAACACCTTCTTTGAGAATGTCTATACCCATCAATTATTTTTTCTTTTAAATTTTCTCTGATCTTTTCTTCTATACTCATTTTTTATCCCTTTTTCCTTGATACTATCTACTACTTACTTTTTTAATCAACTTTACAATCCCGGCAATCATTGCTTCAGGTTTGGGAGGACAACCTGAGATATAAACATCTACCGGAATAATTTGGTCTAAATTACAGGGACTGTTATAGGATTCTCTAAACATATTCCTTCCGCAGGCACAACTTCCTATGACTACCACCAAACAAGGCTTGGGTGCCTGTGCATATAATTTTTTAATCCTTTCTGCAGTTTTATAATTAGGCACTCCCGTAACTAGTAAAGCATCCGCATGCCGGACACTTCCTGCCAAAATTATACCAAATCTTTCCACATCATAACGTGGAGTAAGCAAATCCAAAATCTCAATATCGCAGTTATTACAAGGAGAACATGCTGCATGGAACACCCAGATGGATTTGGTGAGGGCCTTTATTTTTAAATTCATAGTTTTTAAAATTTACCAGCCCCGTAATGCTAAAATCACCGAAACACATGCCAAAAAACTAACCGGTCCCCAAAAAAATTTTATTGCCTGCTCAATCTTTAAACGGGGATTGGTGTTCTTTAATAAAATAATTAAAGTAATTAATCCAATATATTTTAAAAATAAAAACTTAAAACTTATATCTTTTCCGATAAAAAGAATAGTTAAGAACAGAGGCATTATATAAAGTAAAATTGCTCGAGTTAACTTAAAAAGCGCAAGCAACGGACCGGAATACTCAATTAAGGTTCCGGCCATAATCTCCTGTTCTGCCTCTGAGATATCAAAAGGAACCGCCCCTAACTTTGCCTGAATGCAGAGAAGAGTTACTAAAAAAGCAATTACTCCAGAGAAAGAAGCAATATGAGAGCCATAAACCATCTGATGATTTAAAATCGCCTCTAATTTTATAGCACCTGTCTTTATAATTAGGGTGAGGATGGATAAGATAAAAGGCAACTCATATCCTAAAATTAATTTCATCTCGCGCGATGCACCTACCGCAGCCAAAGGATTTCCCGAACTGGAGGCGCCCAAAATTAAAGCAATTGCCGGGATAACCAAAAGATAAACCAGAACAATTAGATCTCCGATAAAACTTTCTGAAGGATCAAGTAAAACCCTCCCTAACATTGTAGATACAATAACTACGGCACATAGACCTACAAAAGGAGAAATAAAAAAGGTAAACTTTGCCTGCGTGGGTATAATCACTTCCTTAGAAAATAATTTTAATATATCTAAAAAATTCTGATACCAAGGTGGCCCCTTTCTCCATTGGATTCTGGCAGTAAGCTTTCTATCAAACCATCCCGAAAATAATCCCACTACCGCGCTGAACAGAAAACCCGGAAAGACTAAATAGTTAAATACAAGTTTCATCTTTTACTTTTTCTTTGGCAGAATATCTTCTTTTACCCACCTTCTTGAATGCACCGCCAAAGATTTTCCCACAAAATATATATTTTTACTGGGGTCCTCTTCTATCTCTTTTGTCTCTACTGCCTTATAAGGACAACTTTTTACACAGAGAGGTATCTCTTCAGGTCTTTGTATGCAGAAATCACACCTTGAATCCAAATAAGGAATAAACTCCGGCATAATCACCCCAAACGGACAGGCGATTGAGCAGGATTTACAGCTTGTGCATAAAAAAGTATAACGCTTTAGGATTCCATCGGATTGCTTCTCTAAGGCACTATGATAGCAAGAATTTACACAAGGCGCATCCTGACACTGCCGGCACACCAAAGAAAAAGTAGCATACTCTCTTAATGAAGTAATTCCATTATTCTGGGGATGATAAAAATAACTGCACTCTACTGTACAAGAAGGACATTTACTGCAAATCTCTAAATCTATAAACAGCCTTTTCATTTTTGCCTTTGTTCCTACTCCTCATCCCTGAATACTAATAATCACTCCCAGATATCCTCTATTTCTTTTATCTCTTCATACTTAAAGACTGGACCATCTTTACAGACATAGAATCTTCCCAGCCGACAATGTCCACATTTGCCTAAACCGCAGGACATATTCTTCTCCATGGAAAGATAGATACTTTCCGGTCTAAATCCTAAATCCAATAATTTTAAAGTAGTAAACTTCATCATTATAGGTGGACCGCAAACCACTGCTACAGCATTAGTCAAATCTAAAGGTAAATCCTTTAAGATGGTCGTAACCACACCGACATTACCTTTCCAATTACTATCCGCAGTATCTACGGTAAGCATAAGATTTATATTCTTTATTTTAGCCCATTCAGAAAGTTGTTTTTTATAAAGCAAGTCCTGAGGAGTTCTTGCTCCATAACGGATAATTATATTTTTATAATCTTGGGGATGAGCCAAAAGAGCATATATCAAAGAACGCAAAGGTGCCAGACCCACTCCTCCTCCCACAATTAAAATATCTTTGTTTTTAAACTCTTCCAATGGATAACCCTTGCCATAAGGACCGCGGATTCCTAAAGTTGTATCTTTTGGGATACTATGTAAAGCAGAAGTTACCCTGCCTGCCTTCATTATGGTAACCTCTAATTCCTCTTTAATATGAGGATCTGAAGAAGGGGTAAAAGGCGCTTCTCCTTCTCCGGGTAAGGTAAGCTCGACAAATTGACCGGTAGAAAATGCTACCTGCTCTTGTGGCTTTAAAACAAAGGTCTTTATAGTAGGGGTCTCTTCAATTATATCTATCACCCTACTTGGGATTGGCTGATAAGGGTCTAAACGCATAAATCTATATCTTCTGAGTTTTGTATTGCTGGGCTAGTTTTTTTAAAACCTCTCTAATATCAATCTTTGCCGGACAGACCTCAATGCATCTTCCACAACCACAGCAGGCAAGCAGTCCTAAATTTTCCACAAAAAAATCAAACTTTTTTAGATAACGGTTGCGCAGTCTCTGATATCTATATCTTAAAGGATTGGCTCCTCCAGCCACCTTGGCAAAATTAGCATACAAACAGGCATCCCAGCTGCGTATCTTTTCATTTATCTTACCAAAGCGCTCATCGGAAAGTAAAAAACAATGGCAGGTATCGCAGATAAAATTACAACCGCCGCATTCTACACAATTTAAGACCAACTCCTGCCACACCCCAGAATTAAAACCCTCTTTTACAATCTGAGGAATGATCTCTTTAGGAACTAAATCATGAAGGATAAGATGCTGGTTTAAATTAGAAACAAACTTTTCTCTTTTTTTATTACAGCTGGCAATCTGGACAGGAGTAGCAGGATTAAAATAACGGTAATTATTCTGAATAACCTTTGCTCCTTTTTCTGAACCTACCTCTACTATATACCCAGAAGTAACTTCTGAAAAATTTAAATCAAAACCTTCCTGGGCATAAGGCATAATCCCTAAAGCCGTGCAGAAGCAGACCTCTTTAAATAAGAAACAGTCGCTGCTAATTAATATATTCTGATGGCGCCGTCTTTCATAAAAGGGGTCCTTAACCACTCCTTCTAAAAAAACAAAGTCCTGTATCTTTAAAGAAAAGAGGTCGCAGTTTTTCATCCCAAATATCACCCTGGGTTTTTGTTCTCTCTCGAAAGCGCTCTCAAAATATTCGGTGATAGGTTCTCGGGTGGAGATAAAAAAACTCTTCAAAGGCTCAATTGTGCGATAAGGATTATAACTAAAATTTTCTTTATCTACAGAAGATATCTCTTTAAGTATATATTCAGTATGGGAGACCTCAAAACCAAATGGACATAGACGCAATTTCCCTTCTGATTTTTGTGGCACAAAAACCTCATATTCAGATTCTAAAGTCTTCAAAAAATTAAAAAGATTCTCCTCTTTTAAATAAAAAATATCCATTTTATTAAATTATTTTGTGAAAATTTTCACAAATTAATACATATATTTTATTTTAATAAATTGATCTGTCAAGAAAATTATTGCTCTCACTTTAAGCTGTTTACTTTCTCCCCTCCTGATTTATAGATGGAGGAAAAATATCCTTTTTGTTACCTCCTTAATCCTTTTCTCGTTCGGCGAAACGAAGTGGAGATGACTCCCCTATTAAGTGGGTCTTTCACCTTCGCTAAAGCTTCGGTGGATTAATTAATCTTTTCTTCATAAATGCGATACCTGAACCACTTTTTAAATATTTCTCAAAATTTTCTGCTTTATTCTTATCAGAAAATACACAGTACCAAACAAGATTCCAGGGTTTTTTTGATTTAGTGTAACCACAATTACTGTGATTATGTTCATAAATCCTTCTGATCAAATTATCTGTATAACCAGTATAAAATGTTTTATCTTTTCCACTCTGAATTATATAAACATAAAACTTTTTCTGCATTTTAAGCATAGTTCTCCGAAGCTTCAACGAAGGAGAACAATCTCCTATTAAGCGGGTCTTAGATTCTCTCATTATCTTTCTTGTTGACACAGCAGGCTTTTCTAAAAGTTATACCAAATCCTCCTTTTAATGTGGAACCCTTATAAGTAGGTAAAATTAAATCCTCTTTTGCTTTTAAGAGAAATTTATATTTTGATAGATTAAAAACCTTAAGAATTTCCACCTTAATCAGGAAGATATGCCTGTTATCATACTATCACAAATGGTACTCCTGAACAAGATATTTTAAGGTCTTCAAAAATTAAAAAGATCCTCTTCTTTAATAGAAACTCTAAGGATCTTGTTGGATGGATGCATAATATCCGCCAGATTATGTATAAATATATCCGCAGGGATTACTTCTTGACTAACTCTACTTTATCAAAATAAAGGGTTCCTTCGGCGAAAGGTAAAATCTCAAATTGATAACTTTTTATGGGAAAATCTAAAATACCGTTTCTATCAGAAGAATCCGGCTGCCAGTCCGTACGGCTGAAAAACTTATCAAAAGGACAAATTATTCTTCTCCAACCAGAAAAATCATCCTTAAATAAAAACCTCCACATCTCAGAACCATTATCCTTTATATCCAAAACTACATCTGTTTGGGAGCTCGTTCCATACATATAGAAAGAGATAGCATAATAATCCGACCACTTTATATCCTTAGGATGAATAAACCATTGAGTATTACTGGCATCGAGGTCAAAACCCCTGGCTACCCACATATAACCACCTTCTACTGCCTTAAAATCCACTCGGATTGCCTGATTTCCTGAATATTTAATCTCATGACTGGCTGACACCTTTACCTCTGAGCCATTACCTGAGCCAAAATCTACAGTCCCCTGTGGACCTCCAAATAGTTTATTTTCAAAGTCATCAATCAAAAGAGCTTCCTCAGCAAAAGAGGCTCCCAGCCACATAAATATAAGTACCAAAACTAATAATTTTTTATACATCTCCTCCCTCCTTTCTTTAGGAATAAATATTATATCATAAAATATTCTTTGCTAATTTTTTTTAAATATGCTAAAATTTTAACTATGTTTGACTATGAGATAAAGATTGCAGAAACTAAACAAGAAAAGGAAGCTGCCTTTAGGTTACGTTTTGATGTCTTTAAAAAAGAATTGGGATGTTCCTTTTCTTCTGAATCATTAGAAACGGATATCTATGATAATTACTGCGACCATCTTATTGTTATTGACCGCACCAAAAATCTTGTCGTAGGAACTTATCGTCTACTCTTGGGTTCAAGAGTCAATCCAAAAATAGGTTTTTATTCAGAGAAGATATTTGATATCAAGAATATAAAAAAATTAAAGGAAGAAAAATTGGAACTAAGCCGTTCCTGTATACATCAGGATTATCGGGAAGGAATTATTATCCATCTACTTTGGAATGGTATCGCCAAATATATTAAAGAGAATAGTGTGCGTTATGTGTTTGGTTCAGTAAGATTAAACTCTATTCAACCTCAAGATGTAAGCAACAGTTTCAGTTTAATAAAACAGAAATACTATGCACCCCTTAAATTCAGGGTATATCCCTTAAAGAAGTGTGGATTTAAAGAATTGGATAAAAAATTAAAAATAACTGAACATAAAGAAGTTTTTTTGAAACTACCTGCCTTGGTAAAGGGTTACTTAAGGAGTGGAGTAAAAATCTGCGGAGAACCCGCCTGGAATCCAGACTTTGGCTCTGTGGTATTTTTTATCCTCCTAGATATAGAGAATATGTCAAATAAATATAGGCGGCATTTCTTAAATCTTTAGTATGGCTTTCCTAAAAGGGATAACTATTCTTTTACTTATATTTTTTTATATCTTAAATGCCCTCCCCTTAAGTTTTATAAGCATTTTTTCCAAAAAAATTTATTATAGATCTATAAGCAGATGGACAAAATTTATTACAAATAATTTTAATAAAATTTTAGGTATAAAAATCAACGTCATCGGCAATATAGATTCTTTAAAAGAAAAGAATAATTTTATCATCTCTAACCATGTAAGTTATGTTGATGGTCTAGTTTTAGCGAGCATCTTTCCGCTAATCTTTGTCTCAAAATTATCCGTAAAATTCTGGCCTATTTTTGGTCAGATGGCTCAATGGGGTGGAACGGTTTTTGTGGATCGCCAAAATAAAAGAAATGCAATTCATTCCTTAAAAAAGATGACAGAGATTTTAAAAAACGGAACTAATTTACTTTTTTTCCCAGAAGGAACCTCAACTGATGGAACAAAGATCATTGAGTTCCAATCTATATTCTTTCAAGTGCCCTTTGAGATAAATGCAACTATTATTCCTATAACCATTCAATATTTAAAAATAAATGATCAGGAATTGTCTCTTTTAAACCGTGATAAAGTCCTCTGGTACGGTCAAAAAAAAATCTTCTGGCATTTCTTATCTTTACTTAGATTAAAAAAGATAAAGGTAAAAGTAATTGTACATCCTAAAATAAAGGCTGACCGTTATATTTTTAAAGATCGTAAAGAATTAAGTCGGTATTGTAGAGAGATTATCTCAAAGAGTTTTTCTGCACTTAAATAAAATTTAATTTTGCCAGGAGGAAATTAATTTTTTTAAAGCAAAAAAAGCGGGTTTTTTAGAAAAATCCCATCTAATAAGTCCAAAGTAATCTACCCCATTTTTGAAGTGATCTTTACAATCCCGGAAAAAAGCCCAGAAAACCTTATCTACTGCTGGATGTTTTAGTAATTCTCTAAAAACAACCTCCAACCATTTTGCTTGTTCTTTCTCAGAAGGATTTTTGCCCATCCACCAGTTTTTAACTCTTTTACTCCTTACGCCGGGGCAACCTATTTCTGTAACCCAGATCTTTTTACCCCCATCGCCATTTCTCTCCATAATTTTATAAATCAGCTGGGCGGAAGAAAAAATTCTTTTCTCTGAACCCAAACTAAGAGGAGATTCAAAGATATGGATGTTTAAGATATCAAAATATTCTTTTGCTTGATTCAGATAGAGTTTCTCAATACTGGAAAGACTACTTAGCCCGCCATTTAAAACTTTTGCTGAAGGATCTATCTTTTTAATTGCTAAGTAGACATCTTTGAGCAACTTACAATAACTCTTTAGCCCATCCTGATACCGATAATCCCAGTAGATGCCAGAATCTGGTTCGTTCCAGATCTCCCAATATTTTACTTTTTCTTTATATCTTCCTACAGTTATTTTAACATAATCAATAAAAAGCTGGTTATCACGCGGTGGACAGTTCCATCTACCGCAGGAAGATGCCCAATCGGTAGAGTAATGTAGAATCCCTAAGATATTAATATTATTTTTAGTTAACTCTTCAACAATCTTATCGTATTTTCCAAAATCAAAATTATTATCTTCGGGTTCAATATCTGACCATAAAAAATCAAATCTTACCCAGCCTACGCCTATCTCCTTTATCAAAGAAACTGTCTTTTTTAAATCTTCCTCTTTAGCATACTTATAATTATTCCAGGAATGATTCCAATGAAGAAACTCCAGAACACCAAAAACACTATTCTGATTATCTTCTCTCGCATAGGTATGTTTAATAAAAAATAAAAAAAACAACAAAATAAATAGACGTTTCATTTTTAATAACTTAAGAAATTAAGTATCTTATGTGAACAATTATATTATACAATATCCATCAAAGTCAAAGAATTTCTAAAATTATAAAATTTATAAATAAGTTTATTTAAAAAAAGTCGAGACTTCTATATTGAATTGCTTCAGAAATATGCTCTGCTTTAATGTATTCGGAATTTTCTAAATCTGCAATGGTACGAGCAACTTTTAAGAGACGGTCATAACTACGGCAGGAAAAATTTAATTCTCGCATAGCCATATCCAAAATCCTCTCTGCAGAATTCTCTAAAATACAGAATTTCTTTATCAATTTAGTATTCATCTGTGAATTGAAAAATATACCACTACCTTCAAATCTCTTCCGTTGGATCCTTAAGGCACATTCCACTCTCTGTCGAATAATCAAAGAGGATTCTTCTTCTCTTTTATCTAAAAGCGCTTTATATTTCAACTCTGGAACATAGATATGTAGATCAATCCTTTCTAAGAGTGGTCCGGAAAGTTTACTACGATACCTCTGTATCTGGTAAGAAGTGCATTTACAGACACGTAAAGATGAACTATAATATCCGCAGTAACAGGGATTCATTGCGCAGATTAAAAGAAATTTACTTAAAAAAGTAATGGTTCTATTTGCTCTCGCGACAGTAACCTTTCCATCCTCAAGAGGTTGTCTCAGAGCTTCCAGAACATCCCGATGGAACTCCGGAAGTTCATCTAAAAATAAAACACCGTTATGCGCCAAGCTTACTTCTCCGGGTTTTGGATTTTGACCTCCCCCAATTAATGCAATATCTGAAGCAGTATGATGTACCATTCTAAAAGGTCTCTGAACTACCAAAGGAAAATCTTTATTTAAAAGGCCGGCTATGCTGTATATTTGTGTCGTTTCAAAAATCTCTTCCTCGGTCATTTCCGGTAAAATTGTAGGAACTCTTTTTGCGAGCATGGTTTTACCAGCACCCGGTGGTCCAATCATCAGAAGATTGTGCATACCTGCTACTGCTACCTCAATTGCTCGCTTTGCCTCTGATTGACCTTTTACTTCCGAAAAATCTACTTCATATTCTTTATTTTTAATTAAATCTTCTATTTTAAATTTTATGGATTTTTTATCTAAAAAATTATTCAAAAAGTATATTACCTCTTTAAGATTCTCCATTGGATAAACATCGACCTCTCTAACAATACCTGCCTCGTATATGTTTTCTTGAGGAACAATTAATCTCTTTATAAATTTATTTTTTCTTAAATATAAACTTATAGGCAAAACCCCACATACCTGTCTAATTCTACCATCCAATGATAACTCACCTAAAAATAAAAAATCCTTCAAAGATTGTGATGGGATTTGATTACTAGAGGCTAAAATCCCCAAGGCAATCGCCAAATCAAAACAAGAACCCTCCTTCTTGATATCTGCAGGTGCTAAATTTACCGTGATTTTCTCCGATGGATATTTATATCCACAGTTCTTAATTGCGCTTTTTACTCTATCTTTGGACTCTTTTATTGCTTCGTCAGGAAGACCTACAACCGAAATACCGGGGAGACCTCCTGATACATCCACCTCAATCTCTACTAAGTATGCTTCTGTACCTAAAGTAGAAGCGGAAAATAAGTGTGTAATCATCTTTCTCACCCCCATTTAAAAAGACGAAAATTTTAAAGAAATCTCACTTATCTATTTTAAATTCTGAAGACGGGATACTATAGAGATTTAAAAATGGCGGGATTAAGCTTTTATTAAGGCGAGTGCCTCTGCACGAGTCTTTTCGTTTTCTTTAAATACACCTCTTACTACCGAAGTAACGGTTAAAGTACCGGGTTTTTTAACGCCTCGCATAGACATACAGAGATGTTCTGCTTCAATTATTACCATACAACCTTGGGGTTTTAATTTATCCATAATAATATCCGCAATCTGAGTAGTAAGACGTTCTTGAACTTGAGGTCGACGTGCTAAGGTATCTACGAGACGTGCCAGTTTGCTTAAACCAGTAACCCGCCCATCTTTGGGTATATAGGCAATATGTGCTCTACCAATAAAGGGAATTAAATGATGCTCACAGATGGAGTATAAAGGAATGTTTTTAAGCAAAATTATCTCATCGTGCTTCTGATCTAAAATTACCTCCAATTCTTTCGCTGGATCTTTATTTATTCCGGAAAAAATTTCCTCATACATCTGAGCAACTCGACGTGGTGTACCACGAAGGTCTCGACGGTTCATATCCTCTCCCAAAGTTTCAAGAATATCTCTCACTGCCTTTTCAATCCTCTTTTTATCCATAAAATCTCCCCTTTTTTATTTACCAATACAGAATTCAGAGAATATTCTATTCAAAAGTTGCTCATTGAATGACTTCCCCGTAAGTTCATCCAGATATGCCATACTCTCTTTTAAATCTTGACTGATAAATTCTATCGAAAAACCTCTCTTTAAAGATTCTTTTGCTTCCTTCAGATAAAATCTTACCTTATTCAATAAATCTCTTTGCCTCAGATTAATAGCAAACCGCAAAGGAGGTATATTTACCTTGCCATTATATACAAAGGATTCTATCTGTTCTTCCAAAAGTTCTATATTTTTATGTTTTTTAACAGAGATATCCACTATTTTCTTAAAATAATTTTTTATTGTCTGTTTATCTATAGTCTGTTTAAGATCAACTTTATTGATTACTGCCAAGACGTTTCTATCCTTTAATTTTTTTATTAAAAACAGATCATCTTCATTTAACTCTGTGCTTCCATCAAAAACTAAAATTACAAGATCTGCTTCCTCTATACACTTTTTACTACGCTTTACTGCTTCTCTTTCTACTAAATCACGCGGCTCAATTATTCCCGCTGTGTCCACAAGCTTCACAGGGATCCCCCGAATATCGATAATCTCCTCTAAAGTATCCCGCGTTGTGCCTGCAATAGGAGTAACAATAGCACGCTCTTCTTTTAAAAGGGCATTGAGAAGAGAAGATTTTCCTACGTTGGGTTTACCACAAATTACCACCTTTATTCCTTCAGAAAATATACGACCATAACGATAACTATCTATGAGTTTGCCTATCTGTTCAATCAATCTATTTAATTTCTGCTCTATCTCTTTTATGCTTAGAGGCTCAATCTCCTCTTCAGGAAAATCAATATTTGCTTCTAATAAAACTAAAAGGTCCAATATCTCTTCTCTTAGATACAAAAATTCTCTGGAAATTACTCCTGCCAATGATGTTGTCCCTAATTTTAAAGCGGATTCTGTTTTAGCATGTACTATTCTTAAAACTGCTTCTGCCTGAACCAAATCTATCCTTCCATTTAAATATGCTCTACAGGTAAACTCTCCTGGTTCAGCCAAGCGGGCACCATAATTCAAAGCTAACTCTAAAGTCTTTCTTAAAGCAACAATTCCTCCATGACAATTTATCTCTACAACATCTTCTCTGGTATAAGAATAAGGCGCAAGCATCACAGTTAAAAGTGCTTCATCAATAAACTCATCTGGTCTATCTATGTGTGGTTTTATTTTTCTTGTATCTTCCACCACCCAACCATAATGAAGAGTGTAGGTTTTAAACTTTGATGGTTTTTTACCACTCTTAGAGAAAAATATTCTATCAGCAATCTTAAGCGCCTCTCTGCCGCTAATTCTAACGATCCCAATCCCTGACTCTCCCAAAGAGGTAGCAATTGCCGCAATTGTATCATCTAAAGAAAATCTTATCATACTCTCAGACAGAAATGCTTTGTTTTATCAGATAATCTCTTGCCTCCCCTACCACAAAAAGAGAACCGGTTATAAGAATCAGATCTCCAAAATCTACTTTTGTTTTAGCCAATTCTATTGCCTCTTGAATATTTTTAGTTACATAAATATGTTTACCTTCGAAATATCTAATTAAATCCGATGGCTCTGCAGCACGGGGGTTAGCCGCTTTAGTTAAAATAACAATATGAGAAACATCATACAATAAACTAGCCACCCCCCTAATGTCTTTATCCCGACATATACCAAAGATTAAAATTAAATTATTGTAAGAAAAACTCTCCTTAATGGTCTCCTTTAAAGCCGCCATAGAAGCAGTGTTCTGCGCGCCATCCAGAACGATTAAAGGATTTTTTGATATTACCTCGCATCTCCCCGGCCAGCGGGTAAAACATAGTCCATTTTTTATATTCTCCATACTTATAACTATATTGTGAAAACGCAAAGTCTCTATCACCCCTATTGCTACGGTAGCATTTATCAATTGATGCCTACCTAAAAGATTAATTTTCAAATCGGAATATCTACCAAAAATTCCCCACACATCAAAACCTACCGCTGTCTCTTCCCACAATATATCGTAACCTACCCGATAGAGTCTTATCCCCAAATCTTCACATCTCTTCTTAATAACCTCCTCTGCCTCTTTATCTTGGGGAGCACTTATTACGGTCATATGAACGCTATTACCTTTTTTTATAATCCCTGCTTTCTCAAAGGCTATCTCCGAAAGAGTGTTACCTAACTTACGGGTATGTTCATAACTGATGGGCGTAATACCGCACACTAAAGGATCCACTACATTAGTAGCATCTAATCTACCTCCTAAACCGGTCTCTAAAACTAAAAAATCTATATTTTCTCTTCTAAAATAAACAAATGCTAAAGCAGTATAAACTTCAAAAAAAGAAAGATTTCCATATTCAGAATTACGATTATAAATTTCAATATAAGGTTTTAAAAACTCTACTAACTCCACAACCTTTTCTTCTGAGATCATACCTTCAAAAGGATCTAAAATAAAAGTTAAGGGATTTAAAATTCTGATTCTTTCACGAAAACAAGAAAGATGAGGAGAAGTATACAGTCCTACTTTAAATCCCGCTTCTCTTAATATATAACTAATAAAGGCGCACGTTGAACCTTTACCTTTACTTCCTGCAATATGTATACAATTTAAACCCTCCTGAGGATTGCCTATGAGTTTAAGAAAATTCTTTATCCTTTCTAATTTTAACGACTCTTTATATGACCAACGGGAGATTTTTTCATAATTGATGAGTGATTCTAAATAGCGGATGGCCTCTTGATAAGTCATACTTAATGTTTAAAATGCCTAATGCCCGTAAAAATCATAGGAATTTTGTATCTGTTACATATCTCAATTATCTTCTCATCAGCAATAGAGCCACCGGGTTGAATAATTGCACTTATTCCTGCCTTAATTGCCTTCAACACTGCATCCTCTTTTGGGAAAAAAGCATCCGAAGCTAAACAGGAGCTTTCGACGGATTTGGCTGCCTTCTTTAAGGCGATAATTACAGAATCTAATCTTGACATCTGTCCTGCGCCGATACCTACCGTATGACTTCCTTTTGCCAAAACAATGGCATTAGATTTTACGTGTTTACAAACTTTAAAAGCAAAGATAAGTGTTCTTAGTTGCTTCTGAGTAGGTTTAGTTTTAGTAACCACTCTTAAATCATTCGATTTTAAAACTTCTAAATCCCTCTCTTGAAGAAGCAATCCTCCGCTTATCCTTTTTAGATCCCATTCTTCAATCTTAGAGAAATTATTTAATTCTATAATTCTGAGGTTCTTTTTATCTCTAAAGAGGGATAATGCTTCGGAAGAAAATCCAGGAGCAATGATACATTCTAAAAAACCACTCTTTAAGATAACTCTGGCGGTCTTTAAATCTATCTCTCTATTTAAAGCAACAATCCCCCCAAAAGCTGAAAGAGGATCGCATTCAAATGCCCATCTATATGCTTTATCTAAAGCCTTATCTTCAGCAACTCCGCAGGGATTATTGTGTTTTATAATCGCTGCAGCGGGTTCTTCAAATTCTTTAACTAAAGAGAAGGCGGCTTCTAAATCTAAAAGATTATTGAAAGAAAGTTCTTTACCTTGAATCTGTTTTATTCCACCAAAACCCCCTGTCCTTATCTTCTCTTTATAAAATGCTGCTTGCTGATGAGGATTCTCCCCATAACGCAGATTCTGTACTTTCTCAAAACTTAAAACCAAATCTTTAGGGAAATATTTATCTTTACCAAAAAAATTATTTAAATAAGAATATATAATACTATCATAACTTGATGTTCGATTAAACGCCTCTATAGCCAAATCTTCTAAAATTTCTTCGGATAAACCCTGATTTTTTTTAAGTTCTTCAATAATTTTAGGATACCAATCAGGATTACACACTACTGCTACCGATCTGTAATTCTTCGCTGCCGAGCGTAACATAGCAGGACCTCCAATATCAATATTCTCAATTACCTCTTTTAAATCTACAGATGAATTCTGAATTACCTTCTCAAAAGGATAAAGATTTACCACCACCATATCAATAAGTTTTATCTTATACTTCTCTAAAACCTGCATGTGCTGGAGATTATCCCTTAAAGCAAGTAATCCTGCGTGAATTTTGGGATGTAGAGTCTTCACTCTCCCATCCAATATTTCAGGGAAACCAGTGTAATCCGAAACCTCCGTTACCAAAACGTTGTTCTCTTTTAATAAGCGAGCGGTTCCGCCAGTAGAAAGTATCTCTATCCCTAAGCGTTTAAGTTCCTTGGAAAACTCCACAATACCCGTTTTATCAGAAACACTTATTAGAGCAGTTTTTATCTTTAACATATTATCTGCTTATTTAAACATTGAATCTAAAATAAATCAAATCGCCATCCTGAATAATATACTCTTTATTTTCTAATCGCATCAAACCTTTTGCTTTTGCCTCAGGAACTCCTCCTGCCTGTATAATTGAATCATAACCTATCACCTCTGCTCTGATAAAACCTTTCTGAATATCTGAATGAATCAAACCGCTTGCCTGATAAGCGTTAGTCCCTTGCTTTATCTCCCAGGCACGCAATTCATTTTCATTAGCAGTAAAAAAACATATCCTTTTAGCTTTATAATAGAGTTCTTTTATCTTATCTTTAAGTAGCTCTATCTCCTCCTCTTTCATCAAAACAGTAGGCTTTATGGTAAGGAGATGGGATACTTGAATAATTTCATAATCCTGCGAAGAAAAATTAACTTCATTTAAAAAAATCTCTTTTTCTAAAATTTCTTTTAGTTCTGTAAAGAATGCTCTCTGAGTCTGGTTTTTTAAAACCAATTCTTCTATTCTTTCCAGATCCATAAGCAGGAGATCTTCTTTTAGATTTTCTTTTAAAATGATAGCGTCGGCGTCTCTAAGATGACTAAAATCCAAAAGTTCTATCTGAATAGGCGAAACTCTTTTTGGATGTAAAAGTAATTCTAATTCTTTAATTCGTCTGTCTTCTAAATTTTTTTTACCTAAGACAAAATTTAAACCCCAAACCGCTATCTTCAAATTTATAAATCAGATTAAGCTTCTTCTTCTTTTTTCTGCGCCTGATATTGGTTGATAATAACAGAAGCGATCTTTTGAGGAACTTCTTCATAATGGGAAAATCTCATGGTATAACTTCCTCTTCCCCCCGTTATAGAACGTAGATCGTTGGCATAAGTGAACATTTCCGCTTGAGGAACTTGCGCTTTTACCACCTGTAATTTTCCTTTCGGTTCCATTCCCATAATTCTTCCCCGGCGGGAATTCAGGTCTCCCGATATCTGTCCAAGATAATCATCAGGAATAACCACTTCTACATCCATAATGGGCTCTAATAATACCGGCGCGGCTTCCTGTGCTGCTTTTCTTAAAGCCATTGCTCCAGCAATCTGAAAAGCGATATCCGAAGAATCAACCTCATGATAAGAACCATCATAAAGTACTACTTGAATATCTACTATAGGGTATCCTGCCAAAACCCCTTCTTCCATTGCTTGTCTTACACCTTTTTCTACCGAAGGTATAAAGTTGCGTGGAATAGCTCCTCCAAAAATTTTATCTATAAAAACAAAACCTTTGCCCCTCTCTAAAGGGGAAACTTCAATCCAAACATCTCCGTATTGTCCACGACCTCCTGATTGTCGTTTATATTTGCCTTGCACTTTTACAGTCTTAGTAACAGTTTCTTTATAAGCAATACGTGGTCTACCTAAATCTACTTCTACTCCAAATCTTTTTCTTAATCTCTGAATCATTACTTCTAAATGCAAATCTCCTAAACCATGTATAACTAACTCTTTTGTTTGAGAATCACGTATGGCTTTAAAAGTAGGATCCTCTAAGGTAAGTTTAGCTAAAGCCTGAGAAATTTTCTCTTCATCTTGACGAGAACGCGGCTTTACCGAAGCAGAAATCATTGTTTCAGGGAAAATTAAAGGAGGAAATACAAACGGTTCTTTCTCTTCACCTAAAGAATCCTGAGTTTGGGTCTCTTTTAATTTGGGAATCGCAACAATATCTCCACAGGAGGCAATATCAATGGGTCTCTGTTCCTTTCCCTGAAGGATATAGATCTGGCCGAATCTTTCTTTTGTCTTGCGAGTGATATTATAAAACTCTGAATTTGCCATAAGTTTACCTGAAAAAATTCTAATAAGACTTAACTGACCTACATAGGGATCAAAGATGCTCTTAAATACAAATGCGGAAAATGGACCCTCATAACTAAAAATAAGTTCTTTTTTCTGAGAAGAATTAAAGGGATCCTCTCCTTCTATCTTTGCTCTTTGAAAAGGATTGGCTAAGTATTTTTTTATTATATTTAAAAGTTCCTCTATCCCTTGATCTAATAAAGCGGATCCTTTGACTACCGGGAAAACCTTTGCTTTTATTACTGCCTGAGCTATTCCTTTTTCTATCTCCTCATCGGTTAAAATTCCCGAAGAAAGGTATTTCTCTAAAAGGTTATCATCGCTCTCTGCTGCCAGTTCCATTAATTCATGTTTATTTTCAGAATCCAAGACCATTGCTTTTTTAGAAAGTCTCTCCTTTATTTCTTTATAAACTTTATCAAAATTTGCCTCTTCCTTATCTATTTTATTTACAAAAATAACCCTACTTAGCCCTATCTCTTCTGCCAACTGCCAAGCTTTTTCTGTGCCTACCTCTATCCCTGTAGTTGCATCTACTACTATTATTACATTATCTACTGCACGTAAAGACGAAATTACTTCGCCAAAAAAATCTGCATATCCAGGGGTATCAACTAACTGTATTCTTATATCCTCAAAATCACAAAACATAAAACTAGCGTTTATGGAGCTCTTGCGTTCAATTTCATCAAAACTATAATCACTTACAGTGTTACCCTCAGCAACACTTCCTTTACGATTAGTGGCTTTACAGAAATAAAGAATACCCTCTGAAAGAGTAGTCTTTCCGGTCTGGGCGTGACCTACTATCGCAACTGTTCTTTTATTATGTATCTCCATTTTCTCTTTTTGTGTAATTAATAGAAACGGAATTTTTGAATTACATTATAAGAAAAAAAAGGAAAATCGTCAAGAATAAAAAGGAAATATTTATAATCTCTCACTCCGAGATTTTTATCGCGTATTAATAAGATTAGCCTCAGTAATTAGGGGATAGGCTCTTAAAAATATTCACATATAGGATTAAAAGGATTTATTCCTTTATA
>JAMWCP010000017.1 GCA_023819665.1 Candidatus Omnitrophota bacterium | reverse complement strand
TACCTTGTTCCTAAAGAAGGAGATAAACTTAAGATAAAACACGAAGGAGAAATATTCGAAGGAACGATATTAAAGATAACTGACGAAGTTTTGTATGTGGACATTGGAGGGAAAGTTGTTGGAGTTCAGAGCATTCACCAAATTGTTGAATAAGTTGATAATACTGATTATTTTATCACTTTTTTCTGTTTCTTATTTTGCTCAAAATTATCAAAGTGTTTATCAATTGATTAGTTCCAAAGCACCTTTGTCAAGTTACGTAGGAGTTTATTTTCAAGATATTTTCTTTGGCAGTATTACTGTAGGCAACTATGCCTAAGATAAAATACTGAGAGCTCCCTTTTATTTTGGTAAGTAATTCCGAGAGCCTTCCTCCCGTGCATGATTCTGCTACTGCGATTGTCATTTTTTTCTTGATTAATAAATTATTTATTTTTTGGATAACATTTTTCATCTTTTCCTCTTTTATATTATAAATAGGGTTAAACTTATTGACAAGACAAGTTTTTGTGTTATATTAAGTTAAGATTTTTAATATAATTGAGGAGTGAGATTATGTTTAATACCATTCAAGAGATAATAGAGGATTTAGTCCAAGCAAAGATGGTTATTGTAGTAGATGATGAAGATCGGGAGAATGAAGGGGATTTAGTTTTCCCTGGCTGTATGGTTTCTGCTGAGCATATAAATTTTATGATCAAATATGGGAGAGGGATTATCTGCGTAGCTATGCAGGAAGAGAGATTGAGAGAATTGGATATCCATCCTATGTTACCTTTTGAGTTCTCACATTACTACCGCGATAGATTTTCTACTGCCTGGATGATTTCGGTAGATGCCGCAAAGGGAATTACTACAGGTATATCTGCGTATGACCGTGCAAGGACAATTAGGATTTTGGCGGATCCCAAATCGTCTCCTACCGATTTAATTAGACCGGGTCATGTCTTTCCTTTAAAGGCCCAAAAAGGGGGGGTTTTGGTACGCGCCGGACATACAGAAGCAGCTGTGGATCTTATGAAGTTAGCAGGATTATATCCAGCAGGGGTAATCTGTGAGATTATAAATGAAGATGGCACGATGGCGCGACTTCCTCAATTAATAGAGTTTGCTAAAAGACACAATTTAAAGATATGTTCTGTCCAAGATCTGATTGAATACAGAAGAAAAAATGAGAAATTGATCAAGAGGGTTTGCAGTACTATTTTACCTACAGAATATGCTACCTTTGAATTCATCGTTTATCAGGATACAATTACTAATACCCATCATATGGCGTTGAAACTGGGTAGTTGGGCAGATGAAGAACCGGTTATGGTAAGGGTTCACTCGGAATGCTTAACAGGTGATGTGTTTGGTTCATTGCGTTGTGATTGTGGGAAACAACTTAAAGAGGCAATGAAAAGGATTGGTACAGAAAAGAAAGGAGTGATTCTGTATCTGAGTCAGGAAGGTAGAGGCATAGGTTTGGTAAACAAGATACGCGCATATAATTTTCAGGATCAGGGATTAGATACTGTAGAGGCAAATGAAGTTCTTGGATTTAAACCTGATTTAAGAGAGTATGGGATAGGGGCTCAGATTCTGGTAGATTTGGGATTAAAAAACATAAGACTACTGACCAATAACCCCCGTAAAATTGTAGGTTGCCAGGGATACGGTCTTAAGATTGTAGAACGCCTACCTTTAGAGATTCCTCCTAATCCTTTAAACTACAATTATTTAAAGACAAAAAAAGAAAAATTAGGTCATTATTTTAATAATATATAAAAGGAGGTATAGTTATGGCAAAGTTAACGGAAGGTAATCTTATTGCCAAAGGGAAAAAATTCTGTATTATTGCCTCACGTTTTAATGATTTTATTACTAAAGAACTCCTCAACGGTTGTCAGGATACTTTATTGCGGCACGGTGCGAGTGATGATGATATCAGTATTTTTTGGGTTCCAGGAGCCTTTGAGATTCCTTTGGTAGCCAGCAAATTGGCGAAGAAAAACTTTGATGCGATTATCTGTTTAGGCGTGGTGATTCGTGGTTCAACTCCTCATTTTGATTATATATGTTCTGAGGTAAGTAAAGGGATTGCCAGGGTTTCTCTCCAAACGGGGATTCCGGTGATTTTTGGTATCATCACTGCTGATACTATAGAGCAGGCAATTGAAAGGGCAGGAACTAAAGAAGGAAATAAAGGTAGAGATGCTGCTTTGAATGCCATTGAAATGGCAAACCTTTTAAGCCAGATAAGATAAAATACTTAATAGTTGTTTGATTTAAATAATAATGTGTAGACGGACACGCGCAAGACAATATGCCCTACAGATGCTCTATGAGATAGATATTACGCATAATTCTACCGAAGAAGTAATAAAGGATTTCTGGCAGAACCACGTAGGCAGAGATACCCCGCAGGATATAAAGGATTTTGCTGAATTTCTTACACGAGGTGTGATAAATAATCTAAGCAAGATTAATTCTCAAATATCCCTTCATTCTCAAAATTGGAGTTTAGATCGTATGACGGTGATAGATAGAAATATTTTAAGATTAGCCAGTTTTGAGCTTATATTCTCTCAAGATACACCTCCCAAAGTAGTTATAAACGAAGCAGTTGAACTTGCCAAAAAATTTTCCGGTCAAGAAGCGG
Organism: Candidatus Omnitrophota bacterium; assembly: GCA_023819665.1. GTDB lineage: Bacteria > Omnitrophota > Gorgyraeia > Gygaellales > JAMWCP01 > JAMWCP01. The sequence continues at coordinate 19,192 of JAMWCP010000017.1, read as the reverse complement.
CTAAATTTGTTAATGGAATTCTTGATAAGATAAAAGAGAAAAATAGATGAAGTGTGCCGATCTTCATATCCATAGCTCATTCTCCGATGGTAATTTTATGCCCGAACAGATTATAAGAGAAGCTAAAATTCAAAAACTCGATTGTATCGCTATTACTGATCATGATAATGTAGAGTTTTATTTTAATAGTGATATCTCTAAGAATAAAGAGATAGAGATAATTCCGGCGGTAGAGCTTACAACTGAATATAATTCCAGAGAGATACATATCTTAGGCTATCTTATAGATTATCACGATCGTGCATTTTTAAAAAAATTAGAGTTTTTAAGAGAAAAGCGTATTTTAAGAATTAAAGAGATGATTGGTAAACTGAATGCGTTAGGTATAGAGGTAAAATTTGAAGAGGTAGTGGATTTAAATCATAATTCTTCAGTTACACGTTTACATCTGGCGCGGCTTTTGTTGAAGAAGGGTTTGGTAGGTTCTATAAGAGAGGCGTTTGTAAAATTTATAGGAGAGGATGCGCCTTGTTATGTGGGAGGATTTCATTTTAGTCCTTTGGAAGCAATAAGATTGATCAGAGAGATAAAGGGGTTACCTGTTTTGGCCCATCCATACAGTGTAGATAATTTAGAAGAAATATTAGTTTATCTAACGAAGGGAGGGTTAGCCGGGATAGAAGTGTATTATCCGGAACACAACCAGGTATCTACTCATTATTATGAGGAGATCGCCCAAAAATATAATCTTTTAATGACGGGAGGCTCAGATTTTCATGGAGATTGTCGTTCTCATATAAAGATCGGTTCTATTCGGATATCTTATGATTTGGTATTGAAATTGAAGGGAAAAGTATGTTAGATCATCTATATTTTATGAAAAAGGCGATAAAACTGGCTTTAAAGGCAAAAGGGCAGACTTCGCCCAATCCTATGGTAGGTGCATTAATAGTTAAAGGAGGTCGTATTATCGCGGAAGGCTACCATAAGAAAGCAGGACTTCCTCATGCAGAAGTAGTCGCTTTAGAAAAAGCAGGCAGCAAAGCAAAAGGAGCAACTCTTTATGTGACTTTAGAGCCATGTGTACATTTTGGGAGAACGCCTCCCTGTGTTTATAGAATAATTGAAAGTAGGATAAAGAGAGTAGTGATAGGGATGATAGATCCGAATCCTTTAAATAATGGTAAAGGAATAGCTATATTGGAGCGTCATGGAGTAAAAGTTGAAGTAGGTTTTTTAGAGGAAGAGATTAAAAAAATGAATGAATCATTTATAAAGTATATTACCACCAGGCTCCCTTTTGTAGTAGTAAAAGTAGGGCAGTCTCTAGATGGTAAGATTGCTACTTTTAGCGGAGATTCTCACTGGATAACTTCTGATTTTAGCCGCAAGTTTGCTCATCGCTTGAGAGCAGATTTTGATGCAATTATGGTGGGAGTAAATACTATTTTGAGAGATAATCCTCATCTGAATAGTCCTTATATCAAAAAGCAACCAAAAATAATAGTGGTGGATAGCCATCTAAGTACTCCTCAGGATGCCCTTATTTTTAATAATCCCCAAGTAATTTTAGTGACCCTGCCTTCTCAAGTAGGTCAGGAGACGGATAATCGTCGTCTTTTGAGTAAAAAAGCAACTATTTTAGAAGTAAAAGAGAAGGTGGGCCAGGTCAATTTGAAAGATATGTTAAAGAAACTTGCTTCAAAAGGAATTACCAGTATATTAGTAGAAGGAGGAGGAACGCTTATTGGTTCTTTGTTTGATGAGAGATTAGTAGATAAGGTGATGTTTTTTATTAGTCCCAAAATTATCGGAGGAAAGAATGCAATAGATTCAGTGATGGGTAGAGGGGTAGAACGTGTAGATAGAGCATTTAAATTAAAGAATGTTACAATGAAAAGATTGGGTGAAGATTTTTTAATTGAGGGGTATATAAGATAAATGTTTGCAGGAATAATTGAAGAATTGGGTAGTGTGAGAGGAATCTATAGGAGAGGGGTATCTTCTATATTAGAGATCAAGGCAAAGAAGATTTTAGAGGATACATCTATAGGTGATAGTATTTCAGTAGATGGAGTTTGTCTTACAGTAAAAGAGGTCAAGGAGGATTCTTTGATTTTTGAGATTATGCCTCATACATTGAATACGACCACATTAGGTTCTTTAAGGTTAAATCAAAAGGTTAACCTAGAACGTAGTTTAACGTTTAATGATAGAATCTCAGGACATTTTGTTTTAGGTCATGTAGATTGTATAGGATTGATACGGAGAAGGATTTATAGACAGGGAAATTTATGTTTTGAAATTGCTATACCAAATAAATTCATAAGATACTGTATACCCCGCAGTTCCATAGCAGTAGATGGTATAAGTTTGACTATTGCAGAGGTAAAATCTAATGTATTTTCTATCTATATTATCAGTCAAACTTTGCAGAATACCATATTATTTTTTAAATTTCCCTCCGCGAAGGTAAATGTTGAGTTTGATATTTTAATAAAAGCGGGTATAAAAGTAATTTAATATTTGTTTTTAATGAAAATAACTTTTATTGACCCACCTAATTTTTTCCATAAGAGAAACATAGAACGCGTATTCGGTTGCACTTATAGTTTATATCCTATCCCCAATATATACTCCCTTTATAATGCAGCAGTATTAGAGAAAGATGGTTTTTTAGTCAATTATATTGATATGGCAAATGAAAATTGGTCGAAGAGACGAATTTTAAATTTTATAGAGAAGGATGATAGTGATATCTATTGTTTCTATACAGTTAATCTTTCGATGGATTCTGATATAAGGATAGCCGAGGAGATAAGGAGGAGAAAAGGAGATGCTTATATAATATTCTGCGGTCCAGCTCCTACGTATTTTGATAAAAGATTTTTGAAAGATGAGAGCATATTTGTAATTAGAGGGGAGACAGAGGAGACAATCTTAGAGTTAATACGATGTTTAAAGAAAGGTCAATCATATTTAAATATCAAAGGTGTATCGTTTTTAATGGATGGTAAATTTTTTGTCAATCCTATGCGGCCGCTTATTGATAATTTAGATGTATTACCTTTTCCTGCAAGGCATCTTTTAAAAAAAGAAATTTATTATAATCCAAAGCTACCTCTGCGACCATTTACGGTAATCCAGACTTCACGGAATTGTCCTTATCGTTGCGTATTCTGCGCCCCTGCTGCTTTAAGTTTTGCTGTGGAGTTGGAATATAAAAGATATAATGAGGGTAAAAAACCACCTTTGCGGTTAAGATCGGCAGAGAGCGTAGTTGAGGAATTTGAAAAATTACATTTCCAAGGATACAAATCGGTCAGTATAATTGATGACCAGTTTTTATGGGATAAAAAACGTACTATGAAGATATGCGAAGGGATAAAAAGCTTAGGAATACAATGGGGATGTTTGGCGAGGGCTGATCATTTAAATGAGGAAATAGTAAAGATGCTCTCAGAATCAAATTGTCGTTATGTAGATATAGGAGTGGAATCGTTTAGACAGAATATACTCGATGATATAAAGAAGGATATTAAGTTAGAGATGATATATGAAGCTGTCCGATTACTTAAAAAATACAATATATTATGTAAAGTTAATCTTGTCCTAGGGAGTTCCCCTCTTCAGACAAGGAGAGATATCAAAGAGGATATAAGGATAGTACGTCATTTAGGTGTGGATGCGGTAATGTTCAGCATTGCAACTCCTTTTCCAGGTACGGAGTTTTATAAGTTAGCAAAGCAGAATGGATGGTTTATACGAAAAGATTATTATCCTGAAAGTATCCAGACAAAAGCAATTATAAGCTATCCCCATCTTTCTTATAGAGAGCTTAATTATCTGATAAAGTTTGCTAATCTGTCCTTTTATTTAAGTAAAGAATTTATAAAAAAGAATATTAAGTATATTTTAAATATCAGATATTTTTTAAATGCCTTAATGGCTTTTAAAAGAAAATTTTTTTGATGCGTATACTTTTTTTAACCACAAGATTACCTTTTCCTCCCATAGGAGGAGAGAGATTAAGACCTTTTTATTTTATTAAATATCTCTCTATGAATCATCATATAATTCTTATTTCATTCGTGGATAATAAAGATGAAATTAAGATAGCAGAAAATTATACAAGTAATTCATTGGAAATAAAGACGGTATATCTTCCACGGATAAATTCTTGTCTCGAATGTTTAAGAGGTTTATTTATGCCGTATCCATTGGAGTTAAGTTATTATAGTAGTTCTGAGATGTATAGAATGGTACAGCAGGAAATAAAGAAAAAAAAGATAAATTTGGTATTTTGTCATCTTATTCGCATGGCGCATTATTTAAAGGATATCAATATAAAGAAAATTTTAGATATTTCTGATGCTTTATCTTTAAGATATAATTTATCTTCTAAATACCGTCGCGATTTATTTAAATTAATAGAAAAATTGGAATACAGAAGATTGAGAGTATACGAGCCTAAGATTTCTTCCTCTTTTGATTTGAATATAGTTGCTTCATCTGTAGATAAGGAATATTTTGAGAGGATGGGTGTAAAAAATCTCTGGTGTTTACCTAATGGAGTGGATATAGATGAGAACCTTTATAATACTGAAAATAAAAAGAACAGGATAATCTTCTTTGCAAATATGCGTGCCTACCCCAATCAGGATGCTATAATATATTTTTATAAAGAGATATTTCCTTTTATTAAGAGAGAATCACAGGATGTAAAATTAATGGTTGTGGGAGCGCATATGCCGGGATATATCTATTTTCTATTTAGAAAAGACACTTCTGTAGAATTGTATTCTAATGTGAGTGATGTAAAATCATATATTTTAAAAGCAACGGTTTCTATTGCTCCTATGAGAATAAGTGTAGGTATCCAGAATAAAATTTTACAATCCATGGCTTTAAAGATACCAGTGGTAGCTACAACAATTGCTAAAGGAGGGATTGAGGCAATTCCCGATAAGGAGATAATCATAGCAGATAAACCTATCGATTTTGCCAAAAAGGTCATTGATTTGTTAAGAAATAATAAATTGAGAGATTTTATTGCGGAAAATGCTTTTAGATTAGTTAAAAGAAATTACTCCTGGACAGACATAACGAAGAAATTGGAATACAGATGTATAGAGCTTATTTCTTAAAAAGACCTTTAGATCTATTGTTATGTATGGGGGGGATTTTTTTATTTTTACCCCTCTGGCTTATAATTTCCATTTTGATATGGTTGGAGACGGAGGGGGAGATATTCTACATCCAGGAAAGAGTAGGTCTCAATTATCAGGTATTTAAAACTATAAAATTTTGTACGCTGTATAGGGATGAGAATAATAATATTCGTATTAGCCGTTTAGGTAATTTTTTGAGAAGAACCGCTTTAGATGAATCTTTACAGTTAATAAACATATTAAAAGCAGATATGTCCTTTGTAGGACCACGTCCTTTGGTTCCCCAAGAGATAGGAGATGATTTTAAGATAGAGAGGCGTTTTAAAATAAGACCGGGGCTTACTGGATTAGCACAGATTGCCATTCCTAAAAATAGCTCTGTGGATGCGAAATTTAAATATGATTTATTGTATATAGAAAATCAAAGTTTAAACTTGGATTTAAAAATTATTTTTTATTCAATTCTGTTTTCTCTTTTAGGAAGGTGGGAAGATAAGGAGAGAAGAATATTTTCGGGTTTTAAGTTAAAAGAGATAATAGTTTTTAAATAATAGCTATATTTTTACAAATGTATGTTTAAGCGGATACATGTATTTTATACTGGTAGAGTACAAGGGGTAGGGTTTAGATATACTGTACAGGGGATCGCTGAGGATTTAGATGTTAAAGGTTGGGTGAGAAATTTAAGGGATGGGAGAGTAGAATTAATAGCAGAGCAAAAAGAAGAAATACTAAAGGAGTTTTTAGAAAGAATAAATAAATATTTTTTATCTTATATAAAAGATATGCAGATAAGCTGGCAACAGGCAACAGAAGAATTTAAAGGTTTTGAAATAAGATTTTTCTGGGAGTAATTTGTTATGCGGTACGGTATATTTTCAGATGTACATTCTAACCTGGAGGCATTAGAGGCAGTAATTAAGGCGTATAAGAAGGAGAATATAGATGAATACTTCTGTGGAGGTGACGTGGTAGGTTATGCGGCTAATCCTTCAGAGTGTATTAAACTGGTAAGAGAGATTTCATCCTTTACAGTAGCGGGTAATCATGATTGGGCAACAGTTGATTTATTCCCTGTAGATTATTTTAATACCGAGGCAAAAGAAGCAATCCTTTGGACGCGAGATATAACTACTGAAGATGATAAACATTATTTAAAATCTTTAATTACTACTTATAAAAATAATGATTTTACTTTAGTACATGGTAGTCCTGATAAACCAGAGGAATTCTTTTATATCACAGATATAAAAACCGCGGAGAATAGTTTTAAATTTTTTGAAGGTAATATATGTTTTATTGGTCATCTACATGTAAGTGGAATATTTGTCATGGATAAGCAAAAACATGTTCGTTATCATAACTCAACTCATATCCAGTTAGAAGCAGAAAATAAATATATTGTAAATGTGGGTAGTGTTGGTCAACCGCGCGACGGAAACCTTTTTGCCTGTTACTGTATCTTCGATAGCGAGAAAAAAGAAGTCTGGATTAAAAGAGTAGATTATGATATAAAATCTACTTATAATAAGATCATTAAAGCAGGATTGCCCTCTTTTTTGGCGTACAGGTTATTGTTGGGAAAGTAGGATCCATGACAGATAATATTAGGGAAAAAATTGAGGAGTTAAGAGAAAAGATTCGATATCATGATTACTGCTATTATGTGTTGAATCAACCTGAAATTTCCGACAAAGAATACGATGATCTTATGCGTCAGCTTAAAGAACTGGAAGATAAATACCCTCAGTTTAAAACAGACGATTCTCCTACGACAAGGGTAGCAGGTTTTATACTTGAAGGTTTTAAGACTGTCAAGCATAAAGAAAAGATGCTCTCTTTGGATAATACCTATTCTTTTGAAGAACTTTCCCAGTGGCAAGAACGTTTGTATAAGACACTGGGAACGAGTGAGAAAATAGAGTATGTGGTGGAGCTTAAGATAGATGGAGTGAGTGCAAATATTACCTATACAAAAGGGATTTTGACTTTGGGTGCCACACGGGGAGACGGAGAATTAGGAGAGGATATCACTTTAAACATAAAAACCATCAGAGCAATTCCTCTTTTATTAAGAGGAAAGAGTATTCCTAATTTGGTTGAGATACGCGGAGAAGTATATATGAATAAGAGAGATTTTGAGATACTAAATAAGGAAAGAGAAAAAAATGGTGAGGTCCTTTTTGCTAATCCTCGTAATGCGGCCAGTGGCTCGTTAAAACTTTTAGATACTAACTTAGTAAGTAAAAGAAGACTTAATTTCTTTGCTCATTCCTTAGGGGCATATCAGGGGATAGATTTAAAGACACACTGGGATTATCTTCAGTATCTAAAAGGATGGGGAGTGTGTACTAATCCTTATTCTAAATTATGCAAAAGTTTTGAGGAGGTTTTGGAGTACTGTAAACAATGGCAGGAAAGAAGGGATTCTTTAGAATATGATATCGATGGAATGGTAATTAAGGTAAATAGTCTTTCTCAGCAGAAGATCTTGGGCGCTACATTAAAGAGTCCTCGTTGGGCTGTGGCTTATAAATTTCCTGCCCGCCAGGCCACCACTATACTAAAAAATATAACTGTTCAGGTAGGAAGAACAGGAGTAATTACGCCCGTAGCAGAACTGGAGCCCGTAGAATGTGGAGGGGTAATAATCAGTAGATCCACCCTACATAATTTTGATGAAATGAGACGGCTAGGAGTAAAGATTGGTGATCGGGTAATTGTAGAGAGAGCAGGAGAGGTGATTCCTAAGATAGTTAAAGTCGTAGAGTCTGTGCGTACAGGAAGGGAGAAGGATTTTAAAATTCCGGAAACCTGCCCGGTTTGTAATTCGGAGATAATTAAGGAAAAAGAGGAGGAAGTAGCTTTTAGATGCCCTAATCCTTCTTGTCCTGCGCAGATAGAGAGGGGCTTAATTCATTTTTCCAGCAGATCCGCCATGGATATTGAAGGAATGGGAGAGTCTGTAGTAAAACAGTTGGTAGAAAAGAAGATGGTTAAGGATTTTGCAGATATCTATTTTTTAAAGAAGGAACATCTCTTGAAGCTAGAATTATTTAAAGACAAAAAAGCAGAAAATCTTCTAGAGGCGATTCAGAAGAGTAAAAAGCAACCTTTAAGTAGACTTCTTTATGCTTTAGGGATCAGACACGTGGGAGAAAAGGCAAGTTTTGTGCTCGCTCAGCGTTTTAAGACAATGGATAATCTAATAAAGGCAGAATTTGAGGAGTTAGAGAGTATCTATGAGGTAGGACCTATAATGGCACAGTCAATTGTAAATTTTTTTAAGAATCGCAGGGTAAGGGAGTTAATAAATAAATTGAAGCAGGCAGGATTGAATATGGAAGAGAAAGTAGCGGGGGTTAAAAAAAGTTTCTTTAGTGGTAAGAAGGTGGTTTTCACCGGAGAATTGGAAAGTTTCAGTCGTACAGAAGTAGAAAGGATTGTAAGGCAGTTAGGTGGAAATCCCGCTTCCGCGGTGAGTAAAAATACGGATTTGGTGGTGGTGGGTAAAAATCCGGGTTCAAAATTTGAAAAAGCAAAAAAGTTAGGAATAAAAGTTATTGATGAAGAAGAATTCAGGGAGATGATTAAATGAAGATCAAAATTATTTTTTTGATTTTTTTTCTGATATTTAGTTTTTCTGGCTGCGATGCTTTTGTAAGAAAATTTACCCGCAAACCCAAAAAGAACATTTCTTCTCAACAGGAGATGGTTCTAGTTCCGGAAGAATATCCTTCTTTATTTAAGGATAAAGAGGAACAGTATCACTATTATTTCTCTTTTTGGCAATCCTGGCATACAGAGTTTATTAACAGTCTCATAGAAAAAACAAGTCATAAGAAAAAGATTTCTTGTCTTTCTGCGGTAATAAATAATCTTAATATTTTAAGAGACTTATTATTGGATGAAAAAAGAGCAGATTTAGAAAAATATATAAATGAATTACAGATATTAAGGGATAAATTATCAAAAGATATCTATACTACTCAGTTTAATTGGTACTATAATCGTGCGGAAACACTGAGGAAGAATATTCTTCAAAATTACTCTTATTCTAAAATAAAGAATTATCTAAAATGAAATTAAAAAGAATTACTGTTGGCTCTTTTGAAGTAAACTGTTATATAATTATTTCTAATTCTAACAGGGCTATTATTATTGATCCGGCAGCAGAGTCAAAAAAGATAAAAGAGTTTCTTGAACAAAATAAGATCACCCCTTCTTTTATTTTGCATACACATGCTCACATTGATCATATCAAAGGAGATAAGGATTTCTTTTTGCCTATCTATATTCACCGAAAAGATCTTCCTTTACTAAAGGATCCCTTATTGAATTTATCTAAGTGGTTTACTGAACCTTTCACGTTAGAATCAGAGATAGTTATTTTTGATTCCGATCAATCTATAAATTTAGATGAGATAAATTTAAAAGTGATCCATACTCCTGGACATACACCGGGAAGTAGTTGTTTTCTTTTTTTAAATCATCAGAGTAAAATTCTTTTCAGCGGTGATACTCTCTTTCGTTCAGGTATAGGCAGAACAGATTTTCCTGGTGGTTGTCAAGCAGAACTTATAAAGTCTGTAAAGGAAAAACTTTTTTCGCTTGATGACGATACGGTGGTTTATCCAGGGCATGGACCTGCTACTAATATTGGGCAAGAGAAGGAGCATTTTCATTTTTTAAAATAGATGGATTATCTTATAGAAGCATTTCTAAACTATCTATCAGTAGAAAAAGGAGTTTCTGCTAATACCATTTATTCCTATAGAGAGGATCTTATTTTTTATCAAAATTATCTTAAAGAAAAAGGATTAGAGTCTCATCTTAAAGTAAAAAGAGAAGATATAAGCGAATTTATGCTTAAACAAAAAGAAAAAAAATTATCCAGTAGTTCTGTTGCGCGGAGACTTTCTGCAATAAAAGCATTCTACCGTTTTCTTTTAAGAGAAAAAATTATTTCATCCGATCCTACCGAAGCAATCCAGAGCCCTAAGATTTGGAAAAAGATACCTACTACTTTAAGCGTAGAAGAGATAGAGAAAATTATTTTTCAAGCGGATATAAGAACAAAGATGGGTATAAGAGATAGAGCGATTTTAGAGACAATGTATGCTACAGGGATGCGTATCTCTGAAATATCTAATCTTAAACTGGAACAGGTAAATTTAGAGATGGGATTTTTACGGTGTATTGGTAAAGGGAATAAGGAACGTATTATACCTTTAGGAAGACATGCATCTTACGCTATATCAAGATATCTTCAAGAAAGCAGGAATTTTTTCTTGGGTAAGAAAACTTCAGAATTCTTGTTTTTAAATCGTCGGGGGCGTAAAATTTCTCGTCAGGGATTATGGAAGATAATTAAAAAATATGCTCATCGCGCAAGAATAAATAAACAGGTAAAACCTCATATCATTAGACACTCCTTTGCTACACATCTTTTGGAAAGAGGGGCAGATTTAAGAAGCGTTCAGGAGATGCTTGGGCATTCCGATGTTTCTACTACACAGATATATACCCATATCAACAGAGACCGTCTTAAGATGATTCATAAGAAATTTCATCCACGCAGTTAAAAATATGCTTAAATACCTAAAAGATCTACCTCCGCAGTTATTAAAAGTTATTGAATCAGCTAAGCTTGTTTCTTCTCAACTAAGATGTAGAAGTTATCTGGTAGGTGGTTTTGTGAGAGATCTGATTTTAGGTAGAAAGAATTTCGATCTGGATATTACGGTAGAAGCGGATGGAATGGATTTTGCTAATCTTTTAGCTTTATATTTAAAAGCCAAAGTTATTCATTATCATAGATTTTCTACTGCCACCGTGGTTACACCGGAAGGATTTAAAATTGACATTGCTACCACACGAAAAGAGAGTTATCCTCAACCCGCTTTGCTTCCCTATGTGGAAAAAGGGGATATTAAAGATGATTTGGCTCGTAGAGATTTTACTATAAACGCTCTTGCTATCGGAATATACCCAGAGAGAGAGGAGAGAATAATTGATTTCTTTGGGGGATACAACGATATATTAAGAAAGAAAATCCGAATCCTTCATGACAAAAGTTTTATTGATGATCCTACACGTATCCTTAGAGCTATTAGATTTGAGCAGAGATTTAATTTTCGTATAGAAAGACACACCTTAAGATTAATTAAAGAAGCGGTTTCTTTAAAGATGTTTGAGAAACTTAGTATACCTCGCCTCAAAGATGAGTTCATTTTACTTCTTAAGGAAGATAATATTATTAAGATTATTAAAAGAGTAGAAGAGCTTATCAAATGGGATAATCTTATTCCATTGGTAATCCTGACTAAAAGAAAGATTAAATTTTTAAATTCTATAAAAAGAACAATTGGATGGTACAAAAGAGAATTTCCTCATAAACGCCATCTGGATGAATGGTTGATGTATCTTATAGGTTTATTGGATGGTTTAGATAAAATTCATATAGATTATTTTTTAAATAAATTTTCATTACGAAAGGGAGAGACCAAAAGGATTATGTCTTATATAACCAGAGGAAAAGAATTAATAGATAAATTGAAAAAGAAAATAAAACCGAGTATAATTTATAGATATTTAGAGCCTTTAAGTTATGAGGTAATTTTACTTCTTAAAGCTAAATCAAAAGAGAAGAATTTAAATAAAAATATAGATAAATTTTTTAAGGTATATAATAATGTTAGACTTAATATAAGCGGTAGAGACCTTAAAAAATTAGGCATAACTGAGGGGCCGTGTTATCAGGTTATATTGAATAAGTTGCTTTATGCTAAACTTGATAGAGGTTTAAATACAAAAGAAGAAGAGATGAGATTTATTAAGAATATAATTGGTAGATGATCATTGGAATATTGAAGTTATTTTTGTTTATTCCTGAAAGTAACTCTTTGAAGGAAAAGCGAATGATATTAAATAGTCTTAGGCAGAGATTAAGAAATAATTTTAATGTTAGCATAACTATTTTGGAAAATGAAGATAAGTGGCAGAGGACTACCCTGGCAGTGGTGTGTGTGGGCAATGATGGACGAGCTGTGGATAGTCTTCTTAAAGAAGTAGTTAATTTTACAAAGAGTGTCAATCAGTTAGAACTATTTGATTACTCTTTAGAATTGATATAAAATGTCTCGATACGAACGTGTAGCCAGCCAGATAAAAAGAGAAATCAGTAATATCTTACATGATGAATTAAAAGATCCACGTATAGGTTTTATAACAGTTACGCGGGTTGAGTTAAGTTTTGATTTGAAATTTGCTAAGATATATTACAGCGTTTTTGGAGATAGTCAACAAAAAATAGATACTGCTAAAGGCTTAGAGAGAGCGAGGGGGTTTATTCGTAGACTTATTGCCCAGAGGATGGATTTGAAATTTACTCCTGAGATTTCTTTTAAAGAGGATGACTCTATAGATAGAGGTTTTCATATTGATGAAGAGATAAAGAAAATGAAATCTCCACAGAGATGATAGAGAAGATAATTTATCAGATAAAACTAAATAAGAACTTTCTGCTTACTTCTCATTTGAATTTGGAAGGAGATGCTATTGGTTCATTACTAGCGATGCGTGATATACTTTTGTTTTTTAAAAAAAGAGTAAGTGTAGTAATTCAGGATAAAATTCCTGAAGAATATAGATTTTTGCCTCACATAAATGCCATAAGGAACATAAAAAACATAAAGCTTTCTGATTACGATGTCCTAATTACTTTGGATGTTTCTGATGAAAAACGTTGCCAGAAGGTAATTGATTTATTTCCTCAAAATAAGACTATTATAAATATAGATCATCATATAAGTAATACTCGATTTGGTAAAATAAACTGGATAGATTCGAATGCCTCTTCTACGGTAGAGATGATTTATAAGTTATATAAAAGATTAAATATTGCTTTGAATAAAAAAAGAGCACTTTGGTTATACGTAGGATTATTAACTGATACAGGCTCATTCCGTTACCCAAATACCAATGCTGGGAGTCTTAAGCTTGCTGGAAAACTTATAAATTATGGTCTGAATATAAGTAATATCTATCAAAATATCTATTATACTTTCAATTTGAATGAGATCAAAATTATTGCCCAGATACTTTCTACTTTAAAAAGCGATATGAATCAAAGATTAGTATGGTTTAAAATGAAAAGAGAATTTTTTAAGAAAGATAAACCGAAAAGAGACCTCGCTGATGAAATATTGAATTTGGGGCGTCTTATTAAAAAAGCAGAAGTGATAGTTTTGTTTAAAGAGGATTTATCAGAGAGAAATATTATCCATGTTAATCTGCGTTCTAAAAATAAAATCGATGTAGATAGATTTGCTCGTTACTTTGGGGGGGGAGGTCACCGTACTGCTAGTGGTTGTAATATAAAGGGAGATTTAGAAAAAGTGGAAAATATGGTAATTAAAAAGATAAAAGAATTTATAAATGGAGGGATTAATTGTCGTTAACAAACCTAAAGGTTTGACTTCTCATGAAGTAGTTCAGTATGTAAGAAAGGTTTTAGGGATAAAACGCGTGGGGCATAGTGGAACTTTAGATCCTTTAGCAACAGGTGTATTACTTATTATGATAGGTAGGACTACAAAGTTTTTTAAAAAATTTCTTTCTTTTGATAAGGAGTACATTGCCACATTAAAGTTAGGTAAATTTACTGATACAGGAGATATTTTTGGTAAAGTTTTAAGAGAGGTTACTCCTTCTCATATTGAAAGGGATAAAATAGAGATTATCTTTAAGGAATTTACAGGTAAGATAGAGCAGATTCCTCCTATGTTTTCTGCTTTGAAATATAAAGGTAGACGTCTATATGAACTTGCTCGTATGGGGAAAGAGGTTCCCCGTAAAGCACGTCAGATTTTTATTAAAGAATTAAAATTGATTGATTTTAAAGACCAGGAGATAAAATTTTATGTGCGTTGTTCAAGTGGTACTTATATAAGAAAATTAGCCATGGATATTGCAGAGAAGTTGGGTTGTGTAGGTTGCATTTCTGAAATCACCCGATTAAGTATTGGTCCTTATAAAATACAAGAGGCAATCCAACTTGATCAGATAAATGAAAGTTGTATATTACCCTCTCCAGAATTTAGTTAGTCCTATAGATAGAGCAGTAATTACCATTGGAGTATTCGATGGTTTACACAAGGGACACCTTCTTTTATTAAAAGAGGTTTTATATCTCAGTCAGAAACTAAAAGGCAATAGTGTTGTAATTACTTTCTCGCCCCATCCCCAGAAGGAGAAACTTATCTATTCGCTTGCTCAACGTTTAAAATTTTTAAAGGAATTAGGCATTGATGTAGGTATTATTATTAAATTTAGTTCCGCCGTGGCAGATATTTTACCTGAAGAATTTGTTAAAGATGTAGTCTTAAGGTTAAGCAGACCTTTATGGCTTATTGTAGGTGAAAATTTTCATTTTGGTAAAGATGCTGCGGGAGATATCAATCTGTTAAAATCCCTTTCTCATAAATATGATTTTAATCTGAAGGTGATCCCTCCTTTAAAATCAAAAGGGATGATGATTAGTAGTAGTTATATTCGCAATCTTATTTTACAAGGAAAAATTGAAGAAGCAAGGAAATGGTTATCTTTTCCTTTTACTATTTCAGGTAGAGTTGTAAGGGGCAAGGGTATGGGAGGTCTTTTGGGTTTCCCTACCGCCAATCTAAATATAGATAGTGAAATTATTCCTGCTTTTGGGGTATATATTGTAAAGATAAAGTTAAAAAATAAAAATTTTCCTGCGCTGTGTTATATTGGAAATAGACCTACTTTTAATAATCTACTGCCTAATAACCCACCATCTTTTGAGATCCATATTCTTAATTTTAAAAAATCTCTTTATAAAGAGATATTGGAGGTAGAATTTATAAAGAGATTACGTGCTCAAAAAAGATTTTCTAATATTCATAATCTTATTCAGAGGATAAAACAGGATATTCAGACTGCCCACCGCTTTTTTGCCCATTATCTTAATTAAATCACCACAATATATTTGGTGCTAAGATATAATCTAATACTATCTATTGTAATTATATAAATTTTTCAAAATTTATCTTGACAAAGTATATTTTTTTCTTATACTTTTTACCATAAAGTGGTTAAAAGTGGAATAAAGTGGTAAAAGATGTTTTACGGAGAATACATTCATACTCTGGACCGAAAAGGAAGACTTATTTTACCTGCACGTTTTAGAGAAGTAGCGAAAGCGAATTTTATAGATAAATTTTTTGTTACGCGTGGACTTGAGCAGTGTCTATTTATGTTCTCTGAAGAAGAATGGAAATTGCAAGAACAAAAATTAAAAGCACTTTCTTTCACTAAACAACAGGCACGTATTTTTAATCGTCTTTATTTTTCTGGGGCTCAGGAGATAGTCCCTGATAAACAGGGAAGAATTCTGTTACCTCTTTATCTTAAGGAGTTTGCCCAGATAAAAAAGGAAGTGGTGTTTGTGGGGGTAGCTAATCGGATAGAAATATGGGCAAAGGATAAGTGGTTTGAGTTCTACAATAACAGTCGTCAGATATTTGAGGAAATTTCTGAAAAAATCATGGAGGTATAAGATTATTACAGAAGTGGAAGGGATAAGATATCATATTCCAGTTATGTCTGAAGAGACAATAGAGTATCTTAATTTAAAAAGGGGCATGACAGTGGTGGATGCCACTATTGGTACAGGAGGTCATGCCTTGCATATCTTAAAAAAGATTTTGCCAACAGGTCTCCTCATAGGAATTGATAAAGATAGTGAATCTTTGGAGGTGGCTAAGGAAAGATTACGAGAATTTGGAGATAATATTAAGTTTATTCACGGTGATTTTAAAGATATAGATTTATTATTGAAAAGAATAGATATTTATAAAGTAGATGGGATTTTCTTTGATTTAGGTTTATCTATGTATCAACTTTCTAATCCTGAAAGGGGTTTTAGTTTCCAAAGTAATGGTCCTTTGGATATGCGGATAGATCGCCAGAGTTTTATCTCCGCATACGATCTGGTTAATAATCTTAATGAGGAAGAGATTTCTAATTTACTCTGGAGATTTGGGCAGGAAAAGAGACATAATCGCATTGCTAGATTATTAGTAAAAGAGAGGCAAAAAAAACCCATTCAGACGACTCAGGAGTTAGCAAGATTGATAGCACAACTAGGAGGGGGTTTTCACTATCGTATACATCCGGCGACGCGTACCTTCCAGGCTCTGCGTATAGCGGTGAATCGAGAGTTAGAAGTTTTAAAGGATGGGTTAAATAAGGTACTAGATTTGCTTAACCCAGAGGCAAGGATAGTAATAATATGTTTTCATTCTTTAGAAGATCGTATTGTAAAACAATTTTTTCGTAAATTTGCTGCTGAAGAGAGAGTAAAAATTATAACTAAAAAACCTCTCTGTCCATCGTATGAAGAAATAGTAAAAAATCCTTCTGCACGTAGTGCTAAGATGAGAGTGGCAGAGAAACTATAAAATATGGATCTAAAAAAATTTTTATTTATTTTTATAATGATAACATTTATTGCGCTATTTTATATTCATCATCAGAGTAGAATATTTTATCTCGCTTATAAGAATGAGCAGAAAAAGAAGATACTTGATGAATTAATTGATAAAAATAATACTTTAAGATATAATATTTCTTCATTTTTCTCTTTGATATATTTAGATAAAAATGCTTTAAAATATGTAGAATTTGAAATACCTAAGGAAAATAAGATAATAAAATTAAGTTCGTTGAATAATATTAAGTCAAACGAAAGTATAAAAAACAAATCCAATTTGGTTTTAAGGGTATTCGACCGTGTTACTAAATCTGCAGAAGCGAATACCTTAAGACCTTAAGGTTTTTCTGTTGTGTACTTGAGATATAACCCCCGTCGTCTGCGATTAGTGGTTTTCTTTTTTTTGTTTTTCTTTTCTTTTTTAATCGTTAGGCTTTTTTATATTCAATTTTTTAGATTTTCTTTTCTTAAAGGGCTCGCCAAGAAGCAGCATAATGTGTATATAGAACTTGCGCCTCGTCGAGGTAATATTTATGATCGCCATTTAAGACCACAAGTGATAAATTTACCTCGTCATTCCCTCTATGCTATACCTTACGAGATAAATAATAAAGATGAACTGATAAATAAACTCTCTTCTATATTGGGGTTAAGTTATAATTATCTGAGAGAGAGAATATATAGAGATAAAGCATTTATTTGGCTCGCCAGAAAGATCGGTCCTGATAAAGAGGAACAGATTCGTCAACTTAATCAGAAAGGTTTGGGGTTTATCAAAGAAAATATACGTGCCTATCCCAATCGTTATCTTGCTAGTCATCTTATAGGTTTTACTGATATAGATAATGTAGGTTTGGAAGGAGTTGAATTTATCTACAATGATTATCTTAGAGGTAAACCTGGTTTTGGGATATTTCTAAGGGATGGGACAGGTAAGATATTAGATTTTGAAGAGAGAATTGTATTACCTCAAGATGGTTTGGATGTTGTGCTTACCATTGATGAAGTAATTCAGTATATTGCGGAAAGAGAACTTGATAAGGTGTTTAGGGCTTTTAAAGCAAAGGGTGCGAGTATAGTAATTCTTAATCCATATACAGGGGAGATTTTGGCAATGGCCAATCGTCCTACTTTTGATTTGAACTATGCTAAAGACACCTCAGCGGATTTTCGAAGAAACCGTGCTATTACAGATATATTTGAGCCGGGTTCTTCTTTTAAAATTGTTACTGCCGCTGCAGCGTTAGAAAGTGAAGTAATAAATGAAGAAGATAAAATTTTCTGCGAAAATGGAAGTTATCGTTTGGCTAATCATATTCTTCATGATCATCAACCTCATGGATGGTTGAATTTTAGAGAGGTTATTGAGCAGTCTAGTAATATCGGCGTGGCTAAGATTGCTCAAATCTTAGGAGCTCAGGTTATCTATCGGTATATAAAAGCATTCGGTTTTGGCTCTATCTTAGGGGTGGATCTCCCTGGAGAAATGAAAGGAATGGTTAAATCTTCTTCCCAGTGGTCCAAGACTTCTATCGGAGCTATTCCGATCGGTCATGAAGTAGGAGTAACTGCTCTACAGTTAGCCTGTGCAATTTCGGTAGTAGCAAATGGTGGTTTACTTATGAGACCATTTGTATTAAAAGAGATAAGAGATAAATATGGAGAAAGAATAAAGCAGAATTTTCCCTTTATTATTCGCAGAGCTATTCAGACTCAAACTGCTTTACGTCTCAAGGAAATTTTGATAGGGGTGGTCGAGAGGGGGACAGGGAAGTTAGCACGCATAGAAGGTATAAAAGTAGCTGGTAAAACAGGTACTGCTCAAAAGGTAGGTCCTGATGGTCATTATGTACATGATCGTTTTGTAGCTAGTTTTATTGGTTTTGCGCCTGCAGATAATCCACGTATTGCTATGTGCATAGTTGTAGATGAACCACGGCCTTATTATTTTGGAGGGGTAGTATGCGCTCCTGTATTTAAAAAGGTAGCTAGTGAAGTATTAAGATATCTAAATGTTTCTCCTATAGAAGCGGAAGAAAAGATAGATTTTGTAAAAAAACAATCACTTTTAAAAAATGAAACTGAGTGAATTGATAAAAAATCTCAGTAGTTATAAGGTATATAACTTTAAGAACATTAATATAAAGGGCATAAGTTGTAATTCTCTAAAAATAAAGAGCGGTTTTATCTTTGTAGCAATAAAGGGAGAAAGATACGATGGTTTTAAATTCATTCCCGAAGCAATTAGTAGGGGAGCTAAGGTGATAATAAGTGAGATCCTACCCAAAGAGAGGGTTCTTCCCGATGTAACTTATATACATACAAAAAATATCCGTCAGGCATACTCTCGTATCTGTGCTGAATTTTATCAAAATCCTTCTAAAGATATGAAGGTTGTAGGTGTAACTGGGACAAACGGCAAGACTACTATTACTTATTTATTAGAAAAAATATTAAAGAAAGAAAAGAGAGATTCCCTTTTAATGGGGACCATAAATTACCG
>JAMWCP010000084.1 GCA_023819665.1 Candidatus Omnitrophota bacterium | reverse complement strand
AGTATCCTCAAAGAGAAAAAAAGGTAATATGGCAGGAAATGCGCCAATCAAAAATGAACCTGCAGAAATAAAACCAATCTCAAAAGGATTATCGATTAATCCGGGACTGATACCAATCTCTTCCTGCACCATAAACTTAAGCCACCTTTCTTTGTTACTACTTATATTTTTACCGCTATCTCCCGTTCTTCTCTATTGAAACTTAATTCCGAAAAAATATACCTTATCTCTTGTTTTTCTTTCTCTGGCAACTCATCAATCTCTCTTCTTTCTCGCGCAATCTGGTCTTCAAAAAAATGTTTCTGGGCTTTGGTAGAGATATAAGAACCAAAAAATATTGCCAGGGTCCCTGCAGTAATCTGAACTATACCTGCCAAAATTACTTTATCCCTTCCCATCCAGAAGACCGATACGCCTGCCAAAAATGAAACCGTGATAATTCAACCTGTATCCATCGCATAAATTATATCACGAATGATCCTACATCACGAATGATCCTACATCACGAATGATCCTACATCACGAATGATCCTACCTTTGGTAGTATGCCAGTCTTCTCCATGCCAATTTTTAAGTCTCTCCTCTAAGGGACTGTGTATCAAATGTCTCATCTAATAACCCATAAATGATTCAACTTTAATATTCTCTTTAATTATTCCTAACTCAAGACACAATTCTTTTATTGCCTCTACCATCTTGGGCGGTCCAAAGATATAAATGAGCCTATCCTTCAGTTCTTCCTTATAACTTTTTAAAAACTCTTTATCTAAATGAGCGAATATACAATTTTTATCTAAAGATAGACAATCGGTAACTAAATAAATAACCTTTACTTTAGGATTACTAAAAAATATTTTATCCAATTCATTTTTAAAAGCAATCTCTGAATCTGTGCGATTAGAGTAAAATAACAAGGCATCTATATCTATCTTTTTATCATCAATATATTCTAAAATTGAAATAGCCGGAGTAATCCCAATCCCCCCAATTAAAAAACCAATTCTTTTATAATTTTCATTAAAAACACAACTTCCCAAAGGTCCTTTTATAAAAATATAATCATCTGTTTTTAAATTTTTTAATCTTTTAGAAAACTCACTTTCGCTTATGCGTTTGGTGACCTCAATATAATCTTTAGTCGGAGAAGAAGAAAAGGAAAGAAATTTATTTAGTTCTCGGTTATTTAGATTATCTTTATCAAAGATAATCTGTAAAAACTGCCCAGGAATAAAATCTATTTTTCTCTCAGGAATAAATCGAAAACTCTCTACAGTAGGAGTTCTTCTTATACTTTCCTTAAATTTAATTTTAAATATCTCTGCCATTATTAGGTAATCCTTTCTAATACTTTCTCAAATATCTCTTTTAAATCCGGTGGTATCTTTATCTCTAAAAGATTTTTTGCCTCTTCACTGGCTAAAAGCAATTCTTCTTTAAAAGGAACTTCTGCCAAAAGGGGAATTCTTAATTTCTCTATTTCTTTTTTTATTTTTTCATTTTCATTATACTTTATTTTATTTAACAATAGATACATATCCTTTATCTTGAGTTTAATTTTTCTGGCAATCTCTAAAGAAGCTCTTACCGCATATAAACTACTTATGGTTGGCTCTGTCACTAAAATAAGTGTATCTAAGTTATCAGAGGTTCTACGGCTTAAGTGTTCTAAACCTGCCTCACAATCAACAATTACAAAAGGATAACTCTTGGCTAACTTGGATAGATATTCTCTTAAAAGATTATTTACTGAACAGTAACACCCTGGACCTTCGGGTCTACCCATCACCAAAAGATCAAATCCATTATTTTCAGAAATTATCTCCTGTAACCTCAGATTAAAATAATCGGTTTTGCTAAAGCCTTCGGGTGTACTCTCAAGTACATCATCCCTTAGATCCGCAACTGTTTTAGTAAAAGTCGCACCCAAGTTTAGATAAAGATTGCTGTTAGGATCTGCATCCACTACCAAGATGGGTGTTTTTTTCTTTTCAATTAAACTGCGGATTAACAAAGCTGTAATGGTCGTCTTTCCTACCCCACCTTTACCGGAAATGGCAATCTTAGACATAATCTTTAAGTTTTATTCTGATTTTTATTCTTTAGATATCGATTATAAAGTTCTTCACCCGCGCATTCCTTGGCGTACTTACACCACTCAAGACAACAATTAAGTTCTATTTTACGGCTGATCTTTTTTTTACAAAAAGGACAATTTATCTGGAATTCATCTGTCCAGATTTTTACTTCTTTTCCACAATTTAAGCATTTTATCATCTGAGGCTTAGGTTGTCTAAGGTTATCTAAACCCGGACATTTAAAAATCATTTTAGTATTGTTTTTAGATCCTGTTCTGGTTCAGTAATTAATCTTATATCAAACTTATCTTTTAATACACTAAATACTCCAGATGATATAAATTCTGGAGCAACTGGACCTAAAAAGATTCTTTTAATATTTAAATATAGAAGCGAGAGAAGAATTGCTACTGCCTTTTGTTCAAACCAAGTAAGCACAAGCGATATAGGAAGATTGTTTGAATCTGTCTTTAATGTCTCCGCCAATGCTCTTACTATCTCAATTGCAGAATAGGCATTATTGCATTGCCCTAAATCAATTAAACGAGGAATACCTTCGATATCACCAAAATCTAAATCATTAAATCTATATTTACCGCAGGCAAGGGTCAAAATTATACAATCACGAGGAATTAACTTAACAAACTCCCGATAATAATTACCTCGCTCTCCAGGCGTATCACATCCACCCACAAGAAAGAAATGCCGGATTTTTCCATTTTTGATTAATAAAAGGAGTTTATCCGCTAATTCTAAAATATTCCGATGATGAAAACCAACCATAATCTTTTTACCACTTTTGGCTTTTAACTTCGGTAAAGAGAGCGCCTTTTTAATCAATTCAGAGAAATCTGTATCTTTAATATGTTTTACTCCCTTTATTCCTGTGACACTACAGGTAAAAAGTCGGTCGCGATATGATTCTTTCGGAATAAGCACGCAGTTAGTGGTAGCAAGTATTGCTCCGGCAAAATTATCAAATTCCTCCTTTTGTTTTGCCCAGGCACCGCCCCAGTTGCCTACAAGATGTCTAAATTTTTTTAATTCCGGATATCCATGTGCAGGAAGTAGTTCTCCATGCGTATAGATATTAATATTTTTGCCTTCGGTCTGCTTAAGCAGTTCATAAAGGTCTAAAAGGTCATGACCGGTCACTACTATACCATAACCTTCTCTTGTTCCCGTAAAGACCTCCATAGGTTCAGGAAAGCCAAAACGTGCAGTATGCGCTTTATCTAAAAGTTCCATTGCTCTTATATTAACTTCACCTACTTTTAAGATATATTCGATAAATCTATCCGCATCAAAATTAACATTGGTTAAAGTTGTAAAAAGTGCTTCAGCTATAAAGCTATCTATCTCTGGGTCAGAAAAACCTAAGCGCTTTGCATGGTAATTATAAGCAGAAATTCCCTTCAGACCAAAGATAAGGATATCCTGTAGGCTTGCCACATCCTCGTCTTTTCCACAGACACCATGAACTCTACAGCCTCCAGGGATAGTCTGTGAACACTGATAACAAAACATAATACCTCCTTTTTATTTTATATCTCCCTTTATACCTATAGTGATCTCTTTAAAAGGCAGCTCTTTTTTAGATAATCTAATTGCCTCTTTTAAAATATGCACAAGACCAAAACAACAGGGCACCTCCATATGCACGCAGGTAATTGACTTTATATTGTTATTCTTTAGAATCTGAACAAATTTTTCTTTATAAAGCTCGACATCATCTAATTTAGGACATCCAATAAGTAAAACTTTATCTTTTAAAATCTCAGCGTGAAAATCCGCAAAGGAAAAAGCAGTACAATCGGCGGCTACCAATAGCTCGGCATTCTCTAAGTAAGGAGCAAAAGTAGGCATAAGCATAATCTGGATAGGCCAGTTTCTAAGTTGAGAATCTTGCTTCTGTTTAGCTTTGTCTTTAGAATAAACTCCTTTCTCTTTAAGGTCCATAATTTTTAAACCCGGACAGCCTCCCGATCCAGAATGAAATTGATTTTTATCAAAATATCTATCTTCAAGGGGTATATCTATATTGCTTTCTTTTAAATATTCTAATGCTTCTTTAAGGTATTGCGTTTGATTATGTTCTTTAAGATGCTCTAAGTGTGCCTTTATAACATTTTTACCCTGCTTTACAATATTTTCCATAACTTTCTTTTCATCATAGGGTTCTGCCTCCCTTTCTTCAATAGTAATTGCTCCTTGAGGACAATGTCCAATACAGGCGCCTAATCCATCACAGAAGAGATCGCTAATCAGCCGC
>JAMWCP010000016.1 GCA_023819665.1 Candidatus Omnitrophota bacterium | reverse complement strand
GATCCAGATTGCCTTAAAGAATGCCGGTTATAACCCCGGAGAAATTGATGGTAAGATGGGTAAACAGACACGTCAAGCAATAAGAGCTTTTCAGAAAGCAAATGGACTTGTAGTTGACGGTAAGGTAGGGAAACGTACCTGGAGTCTTTTAAGAGAGTATCTCTATAAAAAAGCTAAATAGATGTTAGCGAAAAGAATTATTCCTTGTCTGGATATAAAAGCGGGTAGGGTGGTTAAAGGAGTAAGATTTGTGCGTTTAAGAGACGCAGGAGATCCTGTAGAGATTGCTCGTATTTATGAAAAAGAGGGAGCAGATGAGCTGGTATTTTTAGATATCACTGCTAGTTTTCAAAAGAGAAAGATTCTGATTGAACTTGTAGAGGCAGTGGCGAAAAATATCTTTATGCCTTTTACAGTAGGTGGTGGAATAAAGAGTTTGGAGGAAATAAGAGATATTTTGAAAGCGGGTGCAGATAAGATTTCACTTAATACCTGGGCAGTCAAAAAACCTTCTTTAATAAAGAAAGCATCCGATTATTTTGGTAATCAGTGTATTGTAGTGGCGATTGACGCAAAGTTAATTAAAACTGAAGGCGAAACAAAAAGTTGGCAGGTTTATATAAATGGAGGAAGAACTCCTACAGATTTAGATGCCATGGTCTGGGCAGAGGAAGTTGCCAATTTGGGCGCAGGAGAGATTCTGCTTACAAGTATGGATTTTGATGGAACAAAGAAAGGTTTTGATTTAGAGTTAACGCGCAGAGTTTCAGAGGTAGTCAATATTCCCGTAGTTGCTTCGGGGGGAGCAGGTAGAGCCAAAGATTTTTATGATCTATTTTTAAAGACAAATGCAGATGCAGGGCTGGCTGCTTCCATATTTCATTATGGAGAGTATTCTGTAGGTCAGATAAAAAAATATCTTTATAAAAAGGGTATCCCGATAAGATTAAATGAAATCTAAGATTTCCTCTCCAAGAGAAATAAAAAAAATAAAATTTGACAAGGATGGCCTTATTCCTGCAGTTATTCAGGATTATAAGACTAATGAAGTGTTGATGTTAGCATATATGAACAAAGAATCTTTGAAGAGAACCCTTAAATTGAATAGAACATGTTTCTGGTCGCGCTCGCGAAAGAAGTTTTGGATAAAAGGAGAAACTTCAGGAAACTTTCAGATAGTTAAATCCATTTGGTACGACTGTGATATGGATGCATTATTGTTTAAGGTAAGGCAGATTGGGGTTGCCTGTCATACAGGAAATCGTTCCTGTTTTTTTAGAAGATTAAAATGACATTGGATACCTACTATCCGGATAAAAAAGAATTCTTAAGGCTTTCTAAATTTGGCAATCTTATCCCTGTATATAAAAAGATAAGTGCCGATTTAGACACACCTGTGTCTGCTTTTTTAAAAATAAGGATAAAGGATAAAGAATCTTTTCTTTTAGAATCAGTAGAAGGGGGGGAGAAGCTTGCGCGTTACTCATTTTTAGGCACCCAGCCTTCTTTAGTTTTTAAAAGCAAACTCAATTCCATTTATATATATGATAGAAAAAAAAGAAAAGATATAAACTTTACTACACATAGCGATCCTTTACAGGAAATAAAGAATATAATGCAAAAATTTAGCGCTGTAAAGATAAAAGATTTCGGGCGTTTTTGGGGTGGGTTGGTAGGTTATATCGGTTATGATATGGTAAGATTTTTTGAGAGAATACCCGATAAAAATCCCGATGAACTAAAGTTACCAGATAGTATATTTATACTTACAGATTCTCTGCTCATTTTTGATCATCTTGAGCATACAATTAAGATTGTAGCTAATGTATATCTTGAAGATAAAGATGAGCCCTTACAACTCTATAATGAAGCGATTGAAAAAATAAATGAGTTGCACAGAAGGCTCATTTTGCCTATCCCTCATCCTGAAAAAGATGGTTCTATAGAGAATATAGAGAATAAAAATATTAGATTTATTTCTAACTTTAAAAAAGATGAATTTGAAAGTATAGTAAAAAAAGCAAAGGATTATATAAAGAAAGGAGATATTATTCAAGTAGTTCTTTCTCAACGTTTTAAAACAAAGCTTAATGGAATTGAGCCTTTTGATATTTATCGCAAACTGAGAAGTATTAACCCCTCTCCTTATATGTATTTTTTAGATTTTATGGATTTGATACTCATAGGTTCTTCTCCTGAGATGCTCGTACGATGTGAGGATGGTTTAATTCAAACCCGTCCTATTGCGGGGACATGTCCTCGAGGGGAAAGCGAAGAAGAGGAAAGAAAACTTTCTTTCCAATTGTTGAACGATTCTAAAGAAAAAGCAGAGCATCTCATGCTGGTAGATTTAGCAAGAAATGATTTGGGTAGAGTAAGTAGAATGGGAAAAGTAGAAGTGAAGGAATTTATGAGTTTAGAGAAGTATTCTCATGTGATGCATATGGTAAGTGAAGTAAGAGGCATTCTTGCTAAAGGTAAGGATGTATATGACGTGTTGAGAGCGAGTTTCCCTGCGGGTACTGTTTCTGGTAGCCCTAAAGTAAGAGCGATGGAGATAATCGAAGAGTTGGAGAATACTAAAAGAGGCCCTTATGCTGGTTGCGTGGGGTATTTTGGTTTTTCGGGTAATATGGATACATGTATAACTATCCGTACTGTGATTATAAAAGATAATTTTGCTTACATTCAGGCAGGAGCGGGAATTGTGGCAGATTCTTTACCTGAACGTGAATATCAGGAGTCCATCAACAAGGCAAAGGCATTGATAGAGGCGATCCGACAAGTTTAAAAAGGAGGTAGTATGGCAGTAAAAATCAGACTAAGAAGAATTGGTAAAAGGCCTAAAAAACTCCCTTTTTTTCGTATTACCGTTGCAGATGCACATGCTTCACGCGATGGAAAATTTATTGAAGAAATTGGTTACTATGATCCTACAGAGGATCCTCCAAGAATAAAGATAGATACTGCGCGTTACGAATACTGGCTTAAAAAAGGCGCTCAGCCTACCGAAACAGTAGCGCATCTTTATGAAAAATATAAAAAAATAGGAGGGAAAAATGCCGAATAGTTCTCCCGTAATAAATCCTTTGATAAATTTATTTCCTTTAATTATAATATTTGCCATATTTTATTTCCTTATTATAAAACCCCAGAGAATTAGAGAAAAAGAGCATCAGAAGATGCTGGCGAATTTAAATAAAAATGATGAAGTAGTTACTACAGGTGGTATACATGGGGTAATTGCTAATGTAAAGGAAAAAACTGTTACTTTAAAAATTGATGATAATGTAAAAATAGAATTGGAAAAGAATTGTATTGCTTATGTAAAAAAGAAAGATGTCTAAAAGAAGTCTTTATAGAATAATTATTATTTTAGGAATCACCGTATTTTTTGCTTACTTTACTTTTCCTTTAGAGAAAAGGATAAGTTTAGGACTTGATCTTAAAGGTGGAATGCATTTGGTTTTACGAGTGGATACAACCCATCTCAGCGAGGAAGCAAGAAAAGATGCAGCGGATAGGGCAGTAGAGATTATTCGTAATCGTATTGATGAATTCGGGGTAAGGGAGCCATCTATTCAAAGGCAAGGCGAATATGAAGTGGTGGTTCAGCTTCCAGGAATTTCAGAGCGTCAACGCGCAATTGAACTAATTGGTAAAACCGCACTTTTAGAATTTAAACTTGTCTGTGATGATGGAGATAAGTTCAAAGAAGCAATAAAAGGTAACATTCCCGAAGGACTTGAGCTTAAGACTTTAGAAGAAACAGGAGAGAAGGTTCTTTTATATAAGGAAGCAGTACTTACGGGAGAAGTAATAAAGAATGCTTTAGTAAAATTCGATCAGAGTAGCTTTGGAGAACCGGTGGTAGCTATAGAGTTTAATTCTGAAGGAGCAAAAAAATTTGCTCAAATAACTAAAGATAATGTTGGAAAACGGCTCGCTATTGTTTTAGATGGAAAATTACAATCTGCGCCATTGATAAAAGAACCTATACCTTCGGGTGAAGCGGTAATTACAGGTAGATTTACTTTGCAGAAAGCAAATGATTTATCTTTGGTTTTGAGAGTAGGAGCGTTGCCTGCTCCGATGTATATAGAAGAAGAAAGGACGGTAGGTCCTCTTTTAGGGATGGATTCTATAAGAAAGGGATTGTTAGGGAGTTGTATAGGATTGGGTATGGTATTTATATTTATGATTTCTTATTATTTCCTTTCCGGATTAATTGCTGTGATTGCGCTTTTATTGAATCTTTTGCTTATTTTAGGAGGTTTGGGAATTTTGCCTATTCTTTTCCCGGGGGTTTCTGCTACTCTTACCCTCCCTGGTATTGCAGGAATTATTCTTTCTTTAGGAATGGCAGTGGATGCCAATGTCCTTATCAATGAACGTATACGTGAAGAACTAAAAAATAGTTCTAATTTAAGGATAGCAGTAAATAAAGGTTATCAGAGGGCATTTAGTGCTATATTTGATTCTAATATTACTACGCTTATTGCAGCATTTTTTCTTTTTCAATTTGGAACCGGTCCAATAAGGGGTTTTGCAGTCACTTTAATTATTGGATTGTTAGCAAGTCTATTTACCGCTATATTTGTTACGCGTACGATTCTAGATTTATTGATCGATCTTAATTTAATAAAAAGTTTACCCATGCTAAAGATTATTAAGGAGACAAATATCGATTTTAGTGGTAAACGAAAGTTGTTCTTTATTATTTCCTTGATTCTTATAGTCTATAGCATGGGAAGCTATATTATTAAGGGTAAGACTGTCTATGGTATTGATTTTGTAGGAGGTCAAATTCAGGAATATAGATTTTCTAAGCCTGTAAATATTGAAGATATAAGAAGGGTTATACGAGAAGTAGGTTTTACAGATGTAACTATTCAACAGTTTAAGGATGATCCCCGTGTAGTTCTACTAAAGATGCCGTTTGGGCAGCAGAGCCTTTTCTTGTATTTTAAAGATAAATTTCCTGAGCAGAATATAGAGATTTTAAGAATAGAAAGTGTTGGTCCAATCGCAGGAAAATATCTTAAGAAAAAAGCAATAAATTCGTTAATCTGGTCCATGTTAGGAATTCTTATATACATTGCTTTCCGTTTCAAACATATTAATTTTGCTATTGCAGGGATTATTGCATTGTTTCATGATGTTGTGATTGCTTTGGGTTTTAATGTTTTAACTTTACGTCCTATAGATCTTCTGACAATCACTGCTTTACTTACCATTGCTGGTTATTCTATAAATGATACTATTGTGATATATGACCGTGTAAGGGAGAACTCTCAATTTTTTAGAAAATATACTCTTAATGAGCTTATAAATTTAAGTGTAAATCAGACTTTATCCCGCACTATACTTACTACTTTTGTTACCCTTCTAGTGGTCATTTCTATAATGATATGGTCAGGAGAGGTGTTAAATAATTTCGCTTTTACTCTCTGTGTAGGTTTTATATCAGGAGTGTATTCCACTATTTTTATTGCCTCTCCTTTAGTTATTTTATTTAGCCGTAAAAGATAATCATTCTTAACCATGTTTAGATTTTTAAAGCTATATAAATTAGAAGAGATGGATTTGAAGAGTCTTATTTCAG
This sequence comes from Candidatus Omnitrophota bacterium, assembly GCA_023819665.1. GTDB lineage: Bacteria > Omnitrophota > Gorgyraeia > Gygaellales > JAMWCP01 > JAMWCP01. Next base: position 16,599 of record JAMWCP010000016.1, on the reverse strand, counting down.
AATTAACAAAATTTGGTTATAAGAGAAATCATAGAGTCTATGCAGAAGGGGATTTTGCATCTCGAGGAGGTATCGTAGATATTTATCCTTTGACTTTTGAGTATCCTATAAGGATTGAATTTGATGGTAATCTGATTAGTTCTATTAAGAGTTTTGATAATATTAGCGGTAAGCCATTATTTGAACATAGTATAGTAATAGTTCTGCCTGTGGGTAAGAGCACCATAACAAAATTTTTGCATTATCATCAGGAGTTTCCTCTGGATAATCTTTTGGATTTAGAGATAGGAGATTATGTGGTACATATCCACCATGGAATAGGTAGATTTTTAGGTATAGATAAGATAAATATAGAAAACCAGTATAAAGAACACCTGATTATTGAGTACGAAGCAGGAGAGAAACTCTATGTTCCGATAGACCAGATACACTTAGTGCAGAAATATTTTTGTCTTGGAAGAAGTAAGCCCAGAAAACTTTCTCGGTTAGGAACAAGAGAATGGATAAGAATAAAAGAGAGGGTAAAGAAGGGAATAAATAGTTTCGCATGGGAACTTTTGACAATGCAGGCGGCAAGAATTTCTTCTAAGGGATTTAAATTTTCCAAAGATAATGAGTGGCAAAAGGAATTCGAATCTACTTTCCCATATAAAGAAACACCCGATCAGATAAAAGCAACTGAAGAGGTAAAGGCAGATATGGAGAAAGATATCCCTATGGATAGACTTATCTGCGGCGATGTGGGTTATGGGAAGACTGAGGTTGCGTTACGAGCCGCTTTTAAAGCGGTACAGGATTTTAAGCAGGTAGCTTTTTTAGTTCCTACTACTATTTTAGCAGAACAGCATTATCAGAATTTTATTAGTCGCTTGAAGAATTTTCCTATTCGTGTAGAAATGCTTTCTCGTTTTAAAACAAAGAGACAACAGAATGATATTTTAAAAGATTTAAATGAAGGCAGGGTGGACATTATTATTGGTACTCATCGTCTACTTGGAGATGATGTAAAATTTAAAGATCTAGGTTTGCTTATTATTGATGAAGAGCAAAGATTTGGAGTGAAAGCAAAAGAGAAGCTTAAAATGTTAAAGATAAATACAGATGTACTTACCCTTACCGCTACTCCTATCCCACGTACACTCTATATGGGACTTATGGGTATAAAGGATATTTCTATAATCCAAACCCCTCCACCTAATCGCTTGCCTATTGAAACTTATGTAGTAGAATATGATATAGATCTTATACGTCAAGCAATATTAAGAGAATATCAGCGCAGAGGGCAGGTGTATTTTGTGCATAATCGTATAACAGATATCCAGAAGATAAAAGAGAAAATCGCAAGTGTTTTACCTTCACACATACGTATAGGAGTAGCACATGGTAAGATGCCTGCTTTAATTTTAGAAAAAATAATCCTTGATTTTTTTAAAGGTAAACTGGATGTGCTTATTTCTACAAATATCATTGAATCTGGTTTGGATATTCCTAATGCTAATACTCTAATTGTAAATAATGCCTACGATTTTGGTCTAGCAGATCTGCATCAGCTGCGCGGAAGAGTGGGGAGATTTGAGAGAAAAGCATATGCATATTTTTTAATTCCTAAAGATAGAATACTCTCTTCCGAAGCAAAAAGGAGATTGCAGATAATGCAAAGTTTTGTAGAGTTAGGTTGTGGTTTTAAAATTGCTATGCAGGATTTACAGATGCGTGGAGCCGGAAATATCTTGGGTTATCAACAGCATGGTTTTGTAGTAGCGGTGGGATTTGATTTGTATTGCCGCTTATTGAGGGAAACGGTGGCTAATTTAAAAAAAATCGTTTATGATGAAAATTAAAGAAACTCTAATATTTTTTGTACTCATTATATTAATGGTTAATAATATAAATTTAAATGCAGATGAATGTTTGCTGGCGATAGTGAACGATGAGGTTATTACTTCCAAAGATCTGACAGACTTTATTAATTTTATGCGTCTAACTTGGTCGAGAGAGGGTGGGGAACAAGAGATAGATGAACAACTGAAAGCAATGGAGTCAGAGTTATTAAATAAACTAATCGAAGATAGGATTATTCTACAGGAGGCAAAGAGACAGAAGATAAATATAGATAAAAATATTTTAGCAGGGAAAATAAACGAGATTAAAAAAAGATATCCTACAGATAAGGATTTTCAAATGGCTTTGATTTCGCAGGGGTTAAATATGGCAGATATAGAAAAAAGGATTACTGAGCAGTTGCTTATATATAATGCCCTGGAAAAGAATGTAAGAAATAAAATTGTTGTTCATCCTGAGGAAGTAAATCTTTTTTTTCAGAAGCATACTGATGAATTTATAGAACCGGAAAAAAGAGAGATTTTTGTTTTTGTGTTTGATAATATTTTAGATGCGGAAAATATCCGACAGGAGTTTAAAAAAGGCTTGATTGAAAAGATATTGAACGATGTCTCTTTAAATAAAAAAGATCTTGGTGTTGTTGAGAGGGGACAATTAAGAAAAGAATTTGATGAGTTCGCATTTACTCTTAAAGAAAATGAATCTTCTGATGTTTTAAAAGTGGATGATAAATATTATATATTTTTTATAAAGAAGATACACCCTTCTCGTAGAAAGTCATTTTCGGAAGTTAAGCATAGAATATATGAGATATTATTTGAGAAAAAAATGCAGGAGAAATTAGAAGGTTGGTTAAATGAATTACGTAAAAAGTCTTATATTCAGATCAGGAAAGATTAGGGTGGGTATAACCTTGGGAGATCCTGCGGGTATAGGGCCACAGATTTTAAGCGATGCTTTTAGACAGATAGGGAAGTTAAAGGGCGTAGAGTTTATAGTTATTGGTGACAGGAAAGTTCTAAATAAATTTAATTTTCCTTATAATAAGGTTACCTTTTTAGATTTAGATAATGTTTCCCTGAAGGAATTTTCTTTTGGTAAGATTAATCCTCACTATGGAAGGGCGGCAGTTGAGTATATTGATAAGGCAATAGAGCTTATAAAAAATAAAGAGATAGACTGTCTAGTTACCTTACCTATTACCAAAACTTCTGTAAGTAAAGGAGGGTTCTGTTGGCCGGGACACACAGAATATTTAGCTGAGATTTTTGGGGTAAAAGGTGTGGTAATGATGTTAATGAATAGGTATGTGAGGGTAAGTTTGGTTACTCGACATCTTGCCATAAAAGATGTGGCATCAGAATTGACGAAAGAAAAAATTTATAACACTATCATTTTGACTTATGAAGGATTAAAAAATTGGTTTGGTATAAGAAGGCCTAAGATAGCGGTTTGTGCATTAAATCCCCATGCTTCCGATGGAGGAATGTTTGGTAACGAAGAAGAAAAGTTAATTATTCCTGCTATAAATGAAGTAAGAAATAAAATAAAAGATATAACTATTTTTGGTCCCCTCGCTTCTGATGCTTTATTCTTTAAAGCAAAAGAGAGAATATACAATGCTATAATAGCAATGTATCATGATCAAGCCATGATCGCTTTAAAATTATTAGATTTTTTTCATGGTGTAAATATCACTTTAGGATTACCTTTTGTAAGAACCTCTCCTTTACATGGTAGTGCTTTAGATATGGCGGGTAAAAGAAAAGCTTCCTGTTTGCCTCTCATAGAGGCTATACAGAGTGCTATCCGTTGTACTCTGTATAAAAGAAGAGGGTCTTTTTGATAAAGCTACTGTATGCCTAAGAGATCATTAGGGCAGGTTTTTTTAGTAGACAAAAATATCCAAAGAAAGATAATTAATTTTTGTGGTTTTGTTTCCGAGGATTATATTTTAGAAATTGGAGCGGGGAGAGGTGAGCTTTCGCAGTTGATTGCTGAAACCGGAGCAAAATTATTTGCACTTGAGATAGATGATGTACTCTTTAAGGAATTAAAATATAGATTGAATCTATTTAAAAATGTGAAACTAATAAAAAGAGATATTCTTAAGTTTAATATAAGAAGATACTTTAATAATATCACAGATAAAAAAATAAGAGTTATTGGTAATATCCCATATTATATAACCACTTCCATTATCTTGCATTTAATAAAATATCGCGATAAAATCCAAGATATATTTCTTACAGTACAGAAGGAGTTTGCGCGTAGAATTACTTCAACGGCAGGTTCAAGCTCTTATGGGGCAATCAGTTGCTATATTCAGTATTACACAGAACCCCAGATTTTATTCTATATTAAAAATAGATCCTTTTGGCCTAACCCACAGATTGATTCATGTTTTTTAAGATTTAAGTTTAAAGAGAACTATCCTTTAAGTATAAATGAAGAGAAGAAGCTCTTTAAGATTATTCGTACTGCCTTTAGCCAGAGAAGAAAGGCGTTAAAAAATAGTCTTAAAAAAATAGTCCCTTCCTATAAGCTTGAGGAATTTTTTAGAAAAACTAATATTTCCCCCCAGATTAGACCCGAAGATCTGAGTTTAAAAGATTTTATAAGTATTTTAAAAATTTAAAGTTATAAAAATTGAAAGCGGTTACTTGACAAATAAAATTAGATATGCTATACTTTTTTAAATTTATTCTTTTATATTGCAATGGGATTATCTATAATTAGAAATTTTAATTGGATAGATATTTTGTTCATAATTTTAATAATTAGAATAACTTACATTGCTGTGTCAAACGGCTTAGTAGTGGAGTTTTTTAAGTTAATAGGGGTTATTTTTTCAGTTTGCCTTGGCTTACATTATTATATAAGATTAGGCGAGAAGTTAAGTTCGATCTTCAAAATAATCCCTCCCGATAGGCAGGGGTGGTATTTTGTTGTTTTATCTGTTCTCTTTTCTGGTGGGAGTTTAATTTTTGTATTTTTAAGAGAATTTTTTCTAAAACTAACGAAGATAGAGATGATCTCTTTTTTAAACAGATGGTTTTCTCTTTTTTTAGGGATATTAAGGGCATTTATTTTTGCTAGTTTTATTATGTTTTTATTTTCTATTCCAAAAGAAAGTTATCTTAAAAAAAGCGTAGAACACTCTTTTTTAGGAAGACACATTCTTTTCATTTCACCCTTTATCTACAAAAGCACCTGGCAGAGTTTTTTTTCTAAATTTCTACCTCTACAGGAATTTAATCTTGAGATTTTTAATGTAGAGAAAAATTAGAATGAAATTAAAAGAGTTTTTTCAAAAAGCAGTTACCTGTGGTCTTAAACACGATCCACGGCGGAAAGAGTTCATTTTAAGATCGAAAGATAAAAATCCTTACTCTGATAGTCAGATTCTTTATGGTGATTCTAAGAGGGAAATAAGCAATATTCTGGTAGGAATTGATATTGAGTCAGCCGAACTTCTTTTAGCAGATAGATTACGTAGAGAGAGGAAAATAGATCTCGTGGTTTCTCATCATCCAGAAGGAAAAGCACTTGCTCAGCTTTATAAAGTGATGCATATTCATAAGCAACTTTTAAAAAATATGGGAGTTAAAAAAGAGATAGCGCAAGATATTATGCTAGAGAGAATATATGAGATAGAGAGAAAGTTACTTTCCGCAAATCATTTGCGCACAGTAGATACTGCACGTATTTTAGATATACCTTTAATATGCTTACATACTGTTGCCGATAATCTCGTTTATGATTTTATCTCTAAATTTATGCAAAAAAATAAACCTAAGAAGCTTTCTGATGTGATAGATTTGCTTTTAGAAATAGAAGAATACAAAATTGCTTTAAAAGAATCGGTTGGTCCTCGTATACTTTTAGGAAATCCTTTAAGGCCGGTAGGCAAAATTATGGTAGAAATGACAGGCGGAACTGAAGGTTCTAAAGATGTTTTTGGCTGGCTTTATGAAGCAGGAGTACGTACGCTTATCTGTATGCATTTGAGCGAAGAACATTTTAAAAAGGTAAAGGATAGAAATCTAAATGTTATTATTGCAGGGCATATTTCTTCGGATACCTTAGGGCTAAACCTATTGTTAGATGAAGTAGATAGTCAGAATAGTTTAAATATATTTAGTTGTTCAGGTTTTAGAAGGATTAAACATCACTAAGATGGCATATTCAGAAAAGATTTTAGAAGAGATTTTAAATCGCATTGATATTGTAGAATTGATCTCTAGTTATATACCTCTTAAGCGTGCGGGAAGGAATTTTAAGGCGCTGTGTCCCTTCCATCAGGAAAAAACACCTTCTTTTATGGTTAGTCCTCAGAAACAGATATATCATTGTTTTGGTTGTCATAGCGGTGGTAACGCTTTTAGTTTTTTGATGCGTTATGAACATATAGAGTTTAATGAAGCGGTACGGATGTTGGCGAAGAAAGCAGGAATAACTTTACAGCAAACTCAAGATAGAGATAACTCTTTTTTAATATACTACAAGATAAATCAGCTGACCGCAGATTTTTACCAAAATTTACTCAATTCTCCTGAGGGGAGTAAGGCAGTAGAGTATTTAAGGAATAGAAAAATTAATGAGTCTATACAGAAGCTTCTTAAAATAGGTTTTGCTTCTTCACGGTGGGATGCGCTACTACAGTATCTAAGAGAGAGAGATTATTCTGTCTCTGTTTTAGAAAAGTTAGGATTAATTCTATCTAAAGAAAATGGCGGTTATTATGATCGTTTTCGCAATCGAATTATTTTTCCTATATTTGATATAAAATCTCGTATTATTGGATTTGGAGCGCGAATTATACAAGAAGATGTTGATAAAGATCAAGCAAAGTATCTCAATTCTCCCACTACTCCTTTATATACCAAAGGAGAGCATCTCTATGGTTTGAATCTTGCTAAAGAGCATATTATCAGGAATGATTCTGTGATAGTGGTAGAGGGGTATTTTGATTTTATTGTTCCTTTTCAGGCAGGACTTAAGAATATAGTTGCTTCCTTAGGTACAGCATTCACCCCTGAACAAGCCAGAACAATAAAACGTTATACTCATAATGTAATTATGGTTTATGACGGAGATAACGCCGGGCAACTCGCTACTTTAAGATCATTAGATACATTTTTAGAGGAAGATATGGTAGTTAAAATAGTTGATATGCCTGCGGGGTTTGATCCCGATCTTTATGTACGCACTTATGGGATAGAAGCATTAAATAATTTGATTATAAATAGTAGAAATATCTTTGATTATAAGCTAGCAGTTTTAAAGTCAATGTATGATAGAGATAGTCCTGAAGGGAAGACAAGAATTGCTTCTGAAATGTTGACAACAATAAGTAAACTCACTCAGCCTATATCGCGAGCAACATATATAAAGATGTTATCTGAAGAGATTGACATAAGAGAGGATGCTCTGTTACTTCAATTAAAAAGAGCAGAGGCTTATACGTCTTGTTTAGAAAAAGTAGATTTTAATTTTAAGTCATCCGAAAAGGTAGATGTTCATCCTACAGAGAAACTTTTGATAAGACTGATGCTTGAGGAGGAGGATATTATAAAGAGATTAAAAGAGATGATTACTCCCGAAGATTTTCAAAATGAAAAGACCTCCCAGATTGTTTCTATATTATTTGATTTGGTTTCTCAGGGTAAAAAAATTATGGTAAATAATCTTCTAAATTATTTTCCTCAACAGGACAATATATTACCTCTTCTCTGTGAGTTAAGTCTTTCTCCATCTATAGATGATAATGATAAAGAAAAAATTATAGAGGATTGCGTCTATCGTCTAAAAGAAAGAAAGATTAAAATACAGAGAGAAAATTTACATCGAGAAATTAAATTAGCTCAAAGAGTTGGGGATACGGAGCGGTTGAATATTCTTATAAAAGAATTCTGTAGGCTGAGTCGATCTATGTTTAAAAAAGAGAGGTGATTAGAACCATGGAGGGGTATCATTATCATTATTTTCATAAAGATATTAAAAGAATGATTGCCTTAGGTAAACAGAAGGGATTTCTTACATATGATGAGCTTAATGATCTTTTACCTGAGGATATGGTCTCCACTCAACAGATGGATGAGGTTTTTGAACTCTTAGGGAATGAAAATATTCAAATTATAGAAGAGGAACAAATAGATAAGAGAGATAGCGATATTTCAAAAATTAATTTTAAAGAGGAAGAAGAGATCTTACCAGTAAAATTTCTACCTCTGGATGATCCTGTAAAAATGTATCTTAAACAGATGGGTTCCATTTCTCTGCTTTCTCGAGATGATGAGATTATTTTAGCCAAAAGAATTGAGGAGGCGGAGGAGAAGTTTAAACGAATGTTGCTTTCTACTGTTTTTGCTCGCAAGCAATCGTTAAAAATAGCCCAAGAGATAGTGGATGGAAAGTTAAATCCAGAAGATATCTTAAAAGAGGATTTTAGCTTAAGAAACAATCATATAATAGGAAGAATAAAGAATATTATTCAACGTATAAAAAGAAAGGGTAAAAAAGATGTAACAGATTTATTATTGGATTTTAAATTTGTAACTTCGGTGTTCGAAAATATGGTTAAGGATATGGAGCGGTTATTTAAAGAACTGGAACAAATTGATAATAGATTAAAAAGTATACGTGGGAAAAAGAAACCAATTCTTTTGGCAAGAAAGAGAGCTATATTAAGACAGATAGGAGAACCTTATAAAAAATTAAAGAAACAATTTAGATTAATCAAGATATATCAGACAAAATTTAACCGTGCTAAAAAGAAGTTGGTTGAAGCAAACTTGAGATTAGTGGTGAGCATTGCTAAAAAATATAATAACAGAGGATTGTCTTTTTTAGATTTAATTCAAGAAGGCAATATCGGATTGATGCGAGCAGTAGAGAAGTTTGAGTATCGGCGTGGTTATAAATTTTCTACCTATGCCACATGGTGGATAAGACAGGCAATCACACGTTCTATTGCTGATCAAGCCAGAACCATAAGGATCCCGGTACATATGACTGAAACTATAAATAAAATTTCTCGTTTTACACGTATGTTTGTTCAGGAATACGGACGCGAACCAACCCCTGAAGAATTAGCAAAAAAGATGCGTATGCCTCAGGAGAAAATAAAAGCGATTCTAAAGATTGCCCAAGAACCTATTTCTTTACAGATGCCCATTGGGGATGAAGGAGATACGCATTTCGGCGATTTTATAGAAGATAAAAAGACCGTTTCACCGGCAAATGCTACAGTACATGCGATGCTTAAAGAAGAGATAAACAATGTCCTCAACTCTCTTACTGAAAGAGAGAGAAAGATTTTGATATTAAGATTTGGCATAGAGGATGGTTGTCCACGCACTTTAGAAGAAGTAGGTAATATATTTAAGGTTACCCGTGAAAGAGTACGCCAGATAGAAGCGAAGGCCTTAAAGAAACTTAAACATCCCAGTCGTTCCCGTCGTTTACGTGCCTTTCTGGATATGAGTTTGATCCATCACAAAGATTAAATTATACCATTAAAGAAGGTCGTCTTTTTTAAATATCACTTTCAATATAACGAAGTTTTTGATTAAAAATATTTGACTTAATATAAAAAATATGATATATTTAAAATCCTTATGCAAAAGACATATATTCCTGCTAAAACAGAATTAAAAAGAAAGTGGTATCTTTTTGATGCAAAGGGAGAAATTTTAGGCAGACTTGCTACGCGTATCGCTACTATTTTAAGAGGTAAACACAGGCCTTTATTTACTCCACATATGGATACAGGAGACGGCGTGATTGTAATTAATGCTTCCCAAATTAAAGTAACAAGGGAAAAACTACAGAATAAGTTTTACCGTAAACACTCAGGATATCCCGGAGGGTTTAAAGAGATAAATCTGAAGACTCTTTTGAAAAAAAATCCTTCTTTGGTAATAAGATTAGCAGTAAAAAGAATGCTTCCTTCCGGTCCTCTCGGGAGAAGGATGCTTAAAAAATTAAAAATTTATAAAGATGATAAGCATCCACATCAAAGCCAAAAACCTATTTTATGGGGGGGTAAGATCTGATGGATAATCAACTCGGTAGCGGTGGAATTAATATAGGTAGACGTAAAGAGGCGGTTGCGCGTGTGAAGTTAATTAAAGGGACAGGTAAGATTTTAGTGAATTCAAGACCTTTGGATAAATATTTTTCTTTAGAGACACATCAAAAGATTATAAAACAACCCTTAGAGCTTATCGGAGTTGTAAATAAATACGATATCTTTGCTAACATAAGAGGAGGAGGGGTAAGCGGACAAGTAGGAGCTTTACGGTTAGGTATAGCACGTGCTCTGGCAGAGCTGGAGCCTGAGTTTAAGGATAAATTAAGGAAACTGGGTTTTCTTACACGTGATCCTCGGATGAAAGAACGTAAAAAATATGGCCAGAAGGGTGCACGTAAGCGTTTTCAGTGGACCAAACGTTAAAAAATTTTAAGTTTTAGAATTTAGAGATTGATATCCCGCTTTAAAATGCGGGATTTTTTATTTATCCGACGAAAATTTATTGACCTTAAAGTTTTTACATTATATAATTCATTAAAAAGTAAAAGGAGATAGGATGTTAGAGGTAGGAATAGTGGGGGCAACAGGGTATGTGGGAGAAGAGCTTATCAAAATACTTTTGAAACACCGTCGAGTAAACATCACATATCTTGCTGCCAATATAGACAGACCTACAGATATTGGAGAGATTTTTGGATATCTTAAAGGTCGTTTTGAACTTACTTGTGAATTACCTGATTATAAAAAAATGATTTCTCGTTGTCAACTTTTATTTATGGCTTTACCTCATACAGTTTCCATGGAGATGGTGCCTCCACTTTTAAAATCGCAGCTAAGAATTGTTGATCTGAGTGCCGATTATCGTTTGAAAGACGTAAAAACATACGAGAGATTCTATAAGGTTAAACATAAAAATCCACATATAGTTAAAGAAGCGGTATATGGCTTGCCTGAACTTTATCGTCAGAAAATAAAGGAAGCAAAATTGATTGCTAATCCTGGTTGCTATCCTACATTAGCAATTTTAGCTATTTTGCCTCTTTTAACCTCTGGGTGGATAGAGTTAGATTCTATTATTATCGACGCTAAATCCGGTTTTAGTGGGGCAGGGAGAAAGGTTAATTTAGATAGTTTATTTTCTGAAGTAAATGAAAATTTCAAAGCCTATAAGGTAAATATTCATCAGCATATGCCTGAGATAATCCAAGAACTCTCGAGGTTTGTGAGAGGGGAGCTTCAGATAAACTTCGTTCCGCATCTGTTGCCTATTAATCGAGGAATATTGGAGACAATCTATCTTAAAAAAAAGAAGTGGGCTATTAAGACAGCAGATATAATCCATCTTTATAAAAGATTCTATAAAAAAGAACCATTTATCCGTATTTATGAAGAGGGGAACTTTCCTCAACTTAAGGATGTGATAAATACCAATTTCTGTGATTTAGGTTTTTATACAGATCAAAAGAGTAAGTTTATTATAACTGTAGGCGCTATAGATAATCTTTTAAAAGGAGCCTCTGGACAGGCAGTGCAAAATATGAATATAATGTATGGATTTAACGAAACAGAAGGTCTCTTATGAAGATAATCAACAAAGCTATTCTACCGCCGGGGTTTGAAGCAAACGGTGTGGCTTCTGGAATAAAAAAGAATAATAGAGAGTTAGACTTAGCTCTTTTTTATTCGCAGGTTCCAGCAAAAGGAAGTTGTCTTTTTACTACTAATAGCTTTGCTGCTGCTTGTGTAAAGATAAATAAAAAAAATCTTAAGTTAAATAAAGAATTTAAAGCTATTCTTGCTAACAGCGGTAATGCCAATGCTTTTACAGGCAAAAGAGGCATGGATGATGCTATGAAAATAATTGATGATCTTGCTGATATATTAAAAGTAGAAAAAAAAGAAGTTCTTTTAGCTTCTACGGGAATAATTGGTAAAAGACTCCCTGTGGTAAAAATTAGAAGCTATCTTCGGAGTTTAGTAAATGGGCTTTCTAAAGAGGGGATTGATAGAGCAAAGTATGCGATAATGACTACCGATACTTTTCCTAAGGAGTTAACTATAAAATTTAATTTAGGTAAAAAGAGTATTACTCTCTGTGGCGTAGCTAAAGGAGCAGGTATGATTTCACCAAATCTGGCAACGATGTTAGTATTTATTTTTACAGATGCAAATATAGCTAGTGTCGCTTTGGAAAAAGCGTTAAAAGAAGCAGCAGAAATTTCCTTTAATTGTATTACTGTCGATGGTTGTATGAGTACAAATGATACAGTGATTATTCTGGCAAATGGTTTAGCAGGAAATCCTGTAATTCAAAAGAATAGCTATGCATTCATCTGTTTTAAAAATGCACTGAAGAAGCTATGTTTGGATCTGGCTAGACTTATTGTAAGAGATGCAGAGGGAGCCACAAAGTTTATACAGATAAAAGTAGATAAGGCACGGAGTTTTAAAGAGGCAAAGGAAGCTGCTTTAAGTATTGCTAATTCTAATCTCTTTAAAACCGCTCTATATGGTGAAAATCCTAATTTTGGTAGAATTGTTGCCGCTATCGGTGCAAGTGGCGTAAGAGTGAGAGAGGATAAACTTAAAATAAAAGTGAGTCCATTGCAAAGAAAAGAGATTAAAGTAAATGTAATATTGAATCAAGGGAAAGCACGCGCATTAGTTTATACTTCAGATTTAACCCCTCAATATATTAAAATAAATGCACAGTACAATTAAATTTTTAAGATGGAAGATATAATTAAAAAAGCCGATGTCTTAATTGAAGCCCTCCCTTATATTAAGAAGTTTCAGAGAAAGACAATGGTAATAAAATACGGCGGCAGTATCCTGGGTGAAGAAAAAATTCGTAAAGTGGTGCTGCAGGATATTGTTTTTTTGAATTTTGTAGGTATACACATTGTTTTGGTTCATGGGGGAGGTCCGAATATTAGTGAACGTATGCGCTTAGAAGGTAAAAAGACTGAATTTGTAGATGGAATGCGGGTTACTGATGAGGAGACTTTAATAGTAGTAGAGGAGGAATTAAGACGTTTGAATAAGCTTATTGTTGAGGAACTGATTCAGTTAGGAGCAAAAGCAATCTCTTTGGATGGCAAATCTGATGAGATTATTTTTGTAAAAAAGAAAAAAGCTAAGATAGATCTTGGTTTTGTAGGTCAGATTGTTAGAATAGATACACAATCTATATTAAAAAATTTATACGCCGGATATATTACAGTAATTATACCTATGGGTAAAGGCGAAGATATGAAGGCATATAATGTTAATGCTGATGAAGCAGCCTCGTATATTGCCTCAGCCTTATTAGCAGAGAAACTCGTTCTACTTACTAATGTGCGAGGAATTATGCGTAATCCAGAGGAATTCAATTCATTACTTTCTACTCTCTCTATTGATGAAGCAAAGGAATTGATAAAAGAGAAGGTAATACAAGAAGGAATGATTCCTAAGGTAGAAGCTTGTATTGGAGCGCTTCAGAAAGGTGTAAAGAAGACCCATATTATTGATGCGCGATTGCCTCATAGTTTACTTATAGAAATATTTACTGACAAAGGAATAGGGACAGAGATTGTAAAATAAATGAAGAAACAGGAGATATTTGATAATTACGATAATTATATCCTTCATACTTATATAAAAACCAAAGTAATATTTGTTAAAGGGAAAGGTAGCTATCTTTGGGATATAGAGGGTAAAAAATATTTAGATTTTTTCCCGGGATGGGGAGTAGGGAGTTTGGGGCATTGTCATCCTAAAGTGATGTCGGCAATAAAGGATCAGGTTTCCAAATTGATTTTTATTCCTAATAGTTATTATCATATTGCCCAGGCAAAATTAGCAAAAGAGATTATTTATTATTCTTTTAAAGGGAAGGTATTTTTTTGTAATTCTGGCGCAGAGGCAAATGAAGCAGCAATAAAGTTAGCTCGTAAATTTGGAGAAGGCAAAAGATATGAGATTATTTCATTTGAGAATTCTTTTCATGGAAGGACATTGGGAGCACTTGCTTTGACGGGGCAAGAGAGATATCAACGTGGCTTTGAACCTTTACCGGAAGGATTTCGGATAGTAAAATTTAATGATATAGAAGCAGTATCACGGCTTATCAACGAGAAGACGGTAGCAGTAATTTTAGAGTTAGTGCAAGGAGAAGGCGGAGTTAATTTAGCAAAAAAAGAATTTGTTTTGGAGTTAAGAAAATTATGTGATAAGAATAACTTACTTTTAATTGTAGATGAAGTACAAACAGGTGTAGGGAGAACTGCAAAGATGTTTTGTTATCAGCATTATGATATAATTCCGGATGTAATGACCTTGGCAAAAGCTTTAGCAGGAGGGTTGCCTATTGGTTGTATGGTGGTGAGAGATAAATTTTCTGATTTGTTAAAAGAAGGTGAACATGCTTCTACATTTGGGGGTGGTCCGGTCGTTTGTAGAGGCGCATTAGCAGTATTAAGAACAATTCAGAAAGAGAAACTTCTTGCCCATGCTCAGAAGATGGGAGAGTATCTTCTTTTAAAATTAAATATACTAAAGAATAAGTATCCTCAGATTATTAAAGAGATAAGGGGAATAGGTTTGATGTGGGGAATAGAATTATACAGAGAAGGAATACAGATAGTGGAGAGATGTTTCAAGGAGGGGTTATTGATTAACTGTACCCATCAGAAAGTCTTACGAATCATGCCTGCTTTGAATGTTACTTATAAAGAAATTGATAAAGCAATAAACATATTGGAGAGAGTAATAAAAGACTTGAGATGAAAAGAGATCTTATTTCACTTAAGGATTTGAGTTATAAAGATATGGAAGACATCTTTCTGTTGACTAAGGAAATAAAGAAAAATAAACATAGATTTTCCAGTGCACTTAGAGGAAAGATTTTAGGTTTGATTTTTGAGAAACCTTCTTGTCGCACGCGTGTGTCTTTTGAGGTAAGTATGTTCGAATTAGGAGGATATTCTATATATTTGGGGCCACAGGAGATAAATTTAGGAATACGGGAATCGATAAAAGATGTTGCCCAAACCCTTTCTCGTTATCTACACGGAATAGTTATAAGAACATTTGCTCACGGTAATGTAATAGAGATGGCTAAGTATGCGAGTATTCCGGTAATAAATGGACTTTCAGACTTTTCTCATCCCTGTCAGGTTTTATCTGATCTTTATACCATAAAAGAAAAATTTAAAAAACTTAAAGGAATTAAGCTTACATATGTAGGGGATGGGAACAATAATGTTTGTCATTCATTGCTTTATGCTTGCCCTAAAGTAGGAATAAACCTTAGAATTGCTTGTCCATCTAAATATGCTCCTGATAGTAATGTAGTAAAAGAGGCAGAGCGATTAGCAGATTCTCAGGGGAGTATTATAGAATTATTTAATTGTCCTTTCGAAGCAGTGAAGGATGCAGATATAATCTATACCGATGTCTGGACAAGTATGGGTAAAGAGAGTGAGAGAGATATTCGAAGAAAAATTTTTAGAAATTTTCAGGTAAATAAGAATCTATTAAGTTATAATAAGAAGAATTGTTTAATTATGCACTGTTTGCCTGCGCATCGAGGAGAAGAGATTACTGATGAGATAATAGATAGTAAAAATTCTATTGTCTTTGATCAGGCAGAGAATCGTCTTTATATTCATAAGGCAATTTTAATAAGATTATTAAAATAGGTTTTAAAGATGAAAAAAATAGTATTGGCTTATTCAGGTGGATTAGATACTTCTTGTGCCGTGAGATGGCTTAAAGAAAAAGGATGGGAAGTTTTTTGTTTTGTTGCTGATTTAGGTCAAGGAGAGGATTTTAAAGTGATAGAGCAGAGAGCATTGGCAGCAGGAGCCACGAAGGTTTATGTTAAAGATCTTCAAGATGAATTCTTAGAAGATTTTGTTTTACCCACTCTGAAGGCAGATGCTCTCTATGAAGAGAAGTACATTTTGTCTACCGCTTTAAGTAGACCACTGATTGCTAAATACTTAGTAGAAATTGCTCGAAAAGAAAAAGCTCAAGCAGTAGCTCACGGTTGTACAGGTAAGGGAAATGATCAGGTGAGGTTCGAGGTAAGTATAGGTATTTTGGCTCCGGAATTAGAAATTATTGCTCCTTTAAGAATATGGGAATTTAAATCGCGTGAAGAGGAAATTGAATATGCTCAGAAATGGAATATTCCTATAGAGGTAACTAAAAAAAGACCTTACAGTATTGATAGAAATATTTGGGGAGTAAGTATTGAAGCAGGAATTTTAGAGAATTTGGAAATTGAACCGCCTGAAGATGCATATTTAATTACAAAAAGCTCTCGTAGGTATACAAGTTATCCCAAATATATAGAAGTGTATTTTGATAAAGGCATACCTAAAAAAATAGACGGTAAGGCTTATAAGTTAAGAGACCTCGTTGAATATCTTAATGGGACAGGAGGCTTATACGGAATAGGGAGGGTAGATTTAATTGAAAATAGATTAATAGGAATTAAATCTCGTGAGGTTTATGAAGCACCCGCAGCTACACTTCTGTATACTGCTCATAGAGATTTGGAGAGTTTAGTTCTGGATAGAGAACTTTCGCATTTTAAGAAGATAATTTCACTTAAGTATGCAGAGTTAGTTTATTATGGGCTTTGGTATACTCCTTTAAAAGAAGCCCTCGATAGTTTTGTTGATTCTACTCAGAGATATGTTACAGGTTCAATTAAATTAAAATTGTTT
>JAMWCP010000083.1 GCA_023819665.1 Candidatus Omnitrophota bacterium | reverse complement strand
TATACAAAAAGCAAAGTGCAGAGCGTATAGCGAAAAGTGGAAAGCAAGAAAAGTGTTGCAGTGAGGAAATGCGGCAGTTAGATAGTCCTGCGGTGCTGCCGTTTGGAAGCGTTGTACCAAAGTTAAAAAGTGCTGCGGTGATGAAGTTGGGAAGTATGGATAAATTTGAAGGATCATATGAATCGAATTTGGAAAGGGCGATCCAGATACTGAAATCTTATCGCGAAGAAGAGATTGAAGAGATTTTATCAGAATTATCAAGAAGATGGGGGATTGATGAGTATCCTTCCGGACGGGCTTTTTTAACCTGGGAAGAAGTAAGAGAGATGGCCGCAAGCGGTCTTATCACTTTTGGGTCACATACAGCAACTCATAGAATCTTAACCAATTTAAAAGACGACGAAATTCAAGATGAATTGATCCGATCTAAAGAAAAATTGATTGCTGAGAAAGTTGTGGATAAATCTTTCATTCCTTTTTGTTATCCCAATGGAAATTATAACGAAAACATCGCCCGGCTGGTTAAAGAAGCTGGATACAGCCTGGCAGTCACCACAGAAAAAGGTTGGAATCGTTTTAATTCAAACCCGTTTGCTCTAAAAAGGATTGGTATTCATCAGGATATGACCTCAACCGAAGCGATGTTTTTATGCAAAGTAGCAAATATTTTTTAAAATTAAGTTTAGCCGGTTTTTCCCTTTTTGTCGGTTGGCTGGCTGAATAGGTTTAGTCGGTTGTCAAGTTAAGATAGTAAAGTCAGTAAAATGGCTTAAATGACTACAAGTAAATTCAAGGGGACAAATGAGGAGATGGAATAATGAAAATTAATAGGTTTGAAGATCTGGAGTGCTGGCAGGAGGCAAGAAAGCTTGTGAATATGGTTTATTCAATTACAAAAAAGAAGACCTTTAGTAGAGATTACAGGTTGATAGATCAATTTACAGGGGCAGCAATTTCAATTATGAATAATATAGCGGAAGGATTTGATAGTCAGTCAAATATAGAATTTAAGAGATTTTTAAGGTATTCCAGAAGGTCAATTTCAGAAGTTCAAAACTGTCTGTATATAGCAATGGACCAAAAATATATTGAATTATCGGAATTTAATGAATTATACGAACATGGCGCCAAAACAATAAAAGTAGTAGATGGAATGTTAAGGTATTTAAAGGGAAAAGTAGGAAAACATTAAGTAGGTTTAGCCTGTTGAGGCGGTTTAAAAAGTTAATGTGTGTAATAATCAAAAAATTTAACGAGACAACGGAATAACTTCCCTAAGGGGCATAGTGGATACAACTGACATAACAGGCTAAACAGGCTTAACGAACTTATCAGATGTTTAAAGTTTGTCATATCATTTCTGGTGACCTCTGGGCTGGGGCGGAGGTGATGGCATTTCACCTTTTAAAGGGTCTCTTGAAGTATGATGATCTGAAACTTATCGCTATTCTTCTTAATTCTGGTCGGCTGGCCGAAGAGATTTATGGTCTTGGCGTTCCTGTAGAAGTTTTTGATGAAACCAAATTAAACTTCTTTCAACTCGTATCAAAAATTAGAAAAGCAATCTATGATAGCTCACCCGATATAATTCATTCGCACCGCTATAAGGAAAATATACTGGCTTTTCTTTCCTTATGGAGGAATAGAAATTCAAGGCTCGTCTCAACCAGTCACGGTCTGCCGGAATCCAATGGGGTAAGGTTCAATATAAAAGGAAATCTTATATCTAAGGCAAATTCTGCTTTGCTGGCTAAGCGATTTGATGCCGTTGTGGCCGTTTCAAGAGAGGTTAAAAAGTTCCTGATAGAAAAAGAAGGATGTTTAGAAGAGAGGGTCCAATTAATCCATAATGGAATTGAGCTTCCGGAAAATTTCCATAGAGCAAAGTCGAAAGGTCCATTTGTCATTGGCTCGGCGGGCCGCCTTTTTCCAGTAAAAGATTTCCCCTTAATGGTCGAAATCGCCAGAGTGATAGCAGGTAGAGCAAGGAATATCATTTTTAAAGTCGCCGGGGATGGTCCGGAAAGGGATAATATTTTTTCGATGATAAAGAAGTATGGTTTGGAAGAAAACTTCAAGCTTGTAGGCAGTGTGCAAAATATGAGTCAATTTTATGAAGAGCTTGATCTATACCTCAATACCTCTCTCCATGAAGGAATTCCCATAAGTGTGCTTGAAGCTATGGGAAACGGTCTTC
The DNA here is from genome assembly GCA_023819665.1 of Candidatus Omnitrophota bacterium. Taxonomy (GTDB): domain Bacteria; phylum Omnitrophota; class Gorgyraeia; order Gygaellales; family JAMWCP01; genus JAMWCP01. The sequence goes on along the minus strand of JAMWCP010000083.1, from coordinate 2,209 downwards.
CAATTATTGCACCTCTGGTTGGAGGGTTCTCAGAGATTATTGAAGATGGTGTACATGGGTTATTGGTTGAAAATCGAAACCCATTCGATTTCGCAGAAAAATGCCTGGCTTTATATGATAATGATCAATTGAGAATGCGGATGGGGGAAGCGGCAAGGCAGAGGGTGAAAGAGGATTTTTCCATTGAGAAAATGGTTTCTCAGTATTATAAGTTGTATCGAGATGTGACAGCCGGATGAATAAACACAGGAATTCCAGAAGGCAATACAAAGAGGCTTTGAAAAGTTTTCTTCAGGACTTTTACTGGTCTTTCTATAAGGAAAGGATTGAAGAATATCCATTACCTATGGCTCCGCAATCTTTTTTATTTGTCTGCCGAGGCAACATTTGCCGGAGTCCTTTTGCGGAGCATATTGCAGCGCGCATTGCCAGAGAAAAACAGGTGGTCCATTTTCAATTCGGGTCTGCCGGAATTGAGGTCGGAAGAGCCGTGCCGTCTCCGGATATGGCAAAGGAGGTGGCTGAAAACTATGGGGTTAATCTTAATGGGCATCTTTCCAGATCAATCAAGGAAATAAATCTCAAGTCATACGATATGATCATTGCCATGGAGGGAAAACAGGTAAAAAGATTAGTGGGGCAATTCCCAGAACTGAAAAATAGAATATTTCTTTTGCCTTTTTTTCAACCTTCGGAATCATCTCCACGGAGCGGTTATCTCCGATATAATATTCCCGACCCATTTGGAAAGGAACGGGAAGAATTTATAAGATGCTTTGACCGCATAAAGTTATGTGTTGAAAGACTGCTGGTCAAAGTTATGCAGGGATGAGTAAAGAACGCGCAAAATGTTAGAAGCCATATTTATAGGTTCAGCAATCATGACTTTATACGCATACATCGGCTACCCTTTATCGCTAATGCTGTTTGCTTATTTCAGGCATAAAACAGTGAAAAAGCAGCCTATTTGTCCAAAAGTTTCATTTGTAATTACCGCTCACAATGAAGAGAAACGCATCCAGAAAAAAATCGAAAACACGTTGGCCCTTGATTATCCGAGAGAGAGCTTCCAGATAATCGTGACTTCAGATGGATCAACTGACCTTACAAATGCGATCGTTAATGGTTACAAGGAAAAGGGGGTTATTCTGAATGCATTGGGGGAACGGAGGGGAAAGGAAAGGGCCCAGAAAGAAGCCCTCAAGATAGCTAAAGGAGATATAATTGTTTTTAGCGATGTAGCGACCCTGCTTGAGCCACAGGCGCTGAAGGAAATCGTATCGAATTTTGCTGATCCAGAGGTTGGATGTGTGAGCAGTGAAGACAGAGTAGTCGGGATTAATGGCCAGCCCTCTACTGAGGGTATATATGTGCGGTACGAGATGTGGTTGCGGAGGCTGGAATCAAAGATTAATTCCCTTGTAGGATTGAGCGGTTCTTTCTTTGCGGCCAGGAAAGAAGTGTGCCAGGATTTTTCTGCTGAGTTGCAGAGTGATTTCAGAACAGTATTGTCATGTGTGAAACTGGGGTTAAGAGGTGTTAGTGATCCAAGGGCGATCGGATATTATCATGATGTTTTGGATGAAAAGAAAGAGTTTGATCGGAAAGTTCGAACTGTTTTAAGGGGTCTTACTGTCTTTTTCCGACATATCGAATTTTTGAATCCCTTTCGGTATAAATTATTTTCCTATCAATTTTTTTGCCACAAACTTCTCAGATGGTTGGTTCCGTTCTTTTTGTTTATTGCTTTTTTATCAAATGCGCTGCTCATCTGGAAATCGAATCTCTTTCTGGTTTTATTTTTGGGGCAGGTTGTTTTTTATGGAGCAGCCCTCTGGGGGCGGATAAAAGTGGATGGTTCTAATGGAAATTTTTTAAAAATTCCGACTTATTTTTTGATGGTTAATGCATCCATTTTGATAGCATGGTGGCGATACTTTAAAGGTCAAAGAGTGATTATGTGGAATCCTTCAGAAAGATAAAAATACGTAAGGCGTGAGGCGATAGTTAACTAGACTAGGTAAACCAAACAAAATAGAAAGACCAAGTAGACCAGATGAACTAGAAAGACCAGAGAGACCAAATAGACCAGAATGACCAAATAGCCCAGATAAACTTAAGAAACCAAAGAGACCAAACAGACCAGAGAAACCAGATGAATCTAAAAATGTCGGAAAAGTTTACAAAATTATAATGTTGATGGTAATAA
>JAMWCP010000082.1 GCA_023819665.1 Candidatus Omnitrophota bacterium | reverse complement strand
AAAGATTAGTTACGATAAGGATCGTTGGTTTTTTATCTCTAAAAGACATTCTTATTTAATAATCTTCTATAAATCTCTTCCATCTCTTTAACATCTTCTTTTATATCTTGGGGAAGTGGCTCTTCCTCAATAACCGAAGAGATTTTCTTTTTCTAAAAGCGATTCCTAAGGATTTAATAATCTGAGGTAATTTTAAAAAAATCTCTGGATAGAAAAACAATATATATGTCCATAGTTTTAACTCGTATAGTAAAATATAACCAATATTTTTAAGATAATCCATTAAAGATTCATTCTTTATTATAGTCATATAGCGGTTTTTTATATAGTGAAACTGTAAATTTTTGGATATACAGGGAAGGTAATACTTATTAAAAAATCTTAAATGAAGAAGACGGGTCCTGGTAGTTGCTCCTCTGATATGATAGGCAACTGCTTTGGGATTGTAGTATGCCTTCCAGCCCAAAAGATTTGCCCGCCAAGCCAAATCCAGGTCTTCATAGAATATTCCGTAATTTTCATCAAAATACTCCCCATCCAATTTTATATCTTCAAGCAACTCTCTTCTAAAAATTCCTGCCACCTGACCTACGCCAAAGATATATTCTGATTTCATATACTGACCATTATCCTTCTGATTAAATCCCCTTTCTATAGGCTTTCTTGATCTACCCAGAAACAATCCTGTGGAATCAAGAGTTATCCTATCCATTCTTAATATTTTTCCTACAACCATGCCGATTCTGGGATCATATTCAAAGGTCTTTACTAACTCTTCAGTATAATTTTCTTCTAATATTACATCATTCTCTAAAAAAAATATAAACCTTCCTTGGGTATTCTTTATGCCAATATTCTGAGAACTACTTAATAGTTTCTCATCCTCATTAACAATTATTTTTATATTGGAAAATTTATCTTTTATTTCTTTAAAGGTTCCATCCTGAGAATAATCATCGATCACTAAAATTTCTATTTTGGGATAGCTCTGTAATCTAACCGAATCAAGACATCTAAACAACAGATTCTTTTGGTTATGCGTTACTATGATTACGGAAACTAACTCCATTTTGGATTTTATCCTTTAAGATCTTTATAACTGAACCTCTTATATCTTTCCACAGAAAATTCTTCTCAATAAACTCCTTTCCATGTAACCTTAATCTATCTGATAATTCTTTGTCATTAAGGATCTTGTTTATATTATCAGCAAAATCATCAAGATTAGAAATTATCAGATGTTTACCATTTATTGCACCTAAACCCCTGGCTCCTACAGAGGTAGAAACTACAGGCAAACCTGTAGAAAGATAATCCAACATCTTTATATTTATCCCTGAGCCTTGATTTACAGGATTTATTGCTAGATCTACGATATTCATTATCTTACATAACTCATCATCGTCTATCCTGCCTAAAAATTTGACATTATGCGGTATGTGGTCAGTATTAAATGCCCCCTTCACCCATCCAACAATTAAAAACAAACAATCATTTAATTCTTTAGATAATTTATCAATGATAAATCTAACCGCTTCAATGTTAGGATTAAAGTAGGTTCCAATGAATAAAATTAATTTTTTAAAATTGTACTTCTGTCTTAATAGATTTTTTTCTTCTTTAGATATAGATAGCTTAAGATTGGCTCCATTAGGAAGATAATAGATTTTTTCTTTAGGAATATTATACAGATCAATAAATGTTTTAATATCCTCTTTAGAACAGGCAAAAATAAAATCGCTTTTTTTGCAAGCAGATCTTTCTATCAATTTTACTAAGAAGCAAACAAAATTTCTATACCATCTTTTTTTAGTGATTGCTTTCATTAAAAGATATTCGCAATTATGAGAATCATAAATCAAAAGCTGGTCTTTTCTTTTCTTCTTTAGACAGGGAAATGCCCAGGGATGTGAAGAGATTAAAATATCTGCATCCTGTTTTCTTAAAATACGCTTAAATCTAAAGTCAAAAGACATAAATAGATAAGAGAACAGTTCAAAAGTAAGACCTTTTAGAAATTTTAATTCAAACCATCTGAAAGGATAATACAGTTTTGTTATGGGAACCTTTATCTCTTTTACATTGGGTTTTATCTGGACTTCAGTATATTTATTTCCCCAGGCAAAAACCGTACCCACATAGATTATCTCAAAATCTTTGGGCAATTCTCCAAAAAGATTCCAGATCCTTAAAGGCCCTCCCCATAAGGGAGGATACAAAGGCGCAGTATCAGAAACCAAAAGTTTAAGTTTTTTTGATTTAGACATCAGAAAAACATCCAAGTATTTTACAATTCCTTTTACAATCTTTAATGCGCTTTCTCATCTTGTCTGCCTGTTTTGATTGCCAAAGACGAATTAAATCATCATTTAAAACGTTACCTATGGGCTCAAACATAGGACATAATAGAATATGACCGTCCTCAGTAATAGAAAACATACTGCTACCTACTAAACAAGTTATATCCAGATTCCTCAATGGATCTTTATAATAATCTCTAATTAATTCTAGCTGTTTAACAGAATTAATTATAAAAGATCGTTCTTTTAATTTCTGATTTATTAGCCAATTAATTAAATTATCTATTTTTTTAAAATCTTTTGGCCATAATTCACTACTTAAATACCAATTAGGGTTATACTTAGAATTAAAATTCTGAAAAAGTGGCAGAAAATAAATGCCATTTAAACCTTTTGTTATAACAAAATCATACAACTGGGGAATCTGTTCTATGTTTGTCTCCATAATTATTGTAGATATGATCAGATCCATATTTTTATCTTTTCTATAAGCATTTATATATTCAATTGCCTCTATAACTCTTTGGTAAACTCCTTTTCTGGCTCTTGTATAATCATGGGTCTGCGCGTTCATTCCATCTAAAGATATATTTAGAACAGAGAGACCTGAATTTAGAATTCTGTCAGCCATTTTTTTATCTATAAGAGATCCATTTGTATTTAAGATTATGTTATGTAATTTATTTTGTGCACAAAAATTTATTAATTCAATAATATCATCTCGCATCAGTGGCTCTCCTCCGCCAATGATTAAATCAAAATGTTTTATCCACCTCCTTAAATATAAAATAATATTTTTCCACTGTTGCGTTGTCAGCTCATCAGTATTCTTAATCTTCCAATTATCACAGTGTTTACAATTTAGATTACACCTGATAGTTACATTTAATAGTACCCTGGTAGGAAGTGGTGCTTTATAAGGAAGATAAAAAGGCAAATCAGTAATACGCATAAGCTCTTCTAAAGCAATATTATAACAATCATCATTATTGCAGCCATCTAAATATATACTCTTTCTTAACTCATAATATTGCTCCGAATTCCAAAGTTCATGTAAATCGCCCTGTAATACCTTTCCTAAATCGGGCGTAGCTTTTCTTTTGCCAAACAAGCAACAGGGATATATCTTCTTATCGACATCTATACATATATCCTTAACTAAACCTAAACAACGCACATTAAAACTTTTGCCCTGAAAGTAATCTATTGATTTAATAAGGTAGAGAAATTTTTCTTTAGAAATCTCCCTTTTTCTTCTCAGTTTTCTTATAAATTTTAAAAACAGATCTCTGTCTTTTTTTTCTTTTAAGTAAAGGGGAGATATACTATTTACAGGCCAAAAATCAAAAGATATATTTTTAGACTTGCAAAAAAAATAAACTTTTTCTAAGTCTTTAATATTTTTATTTGTTACCACAAAACATATTGAAAAGTTTTTATAACCATTTTTTCTCAATTCTCTAATTCCTTCCATTACTTTATTAAATGCACCTTTAACGCCTCTTAGTATATCATGGGTTTCTTCAAAGCCATCTAAAGATATAGTTAGAAAATCTAGATTAGAATCAATAATATCATTAATCTTATCTTTTATTAATGTTCCATTTGTAGTTATGCAGACTGAAATTCCATTTTCTTTTGCATATCTAACTATTTTAAAAAGATCCGGATGTAAAAATGGCTCTCCCCCTGTGATAACTAGCATCTTTATATTCAATTTCTTAGCAGAATCTATAATTTTTATTGCATCACTTAAAGACATTTCTTGGTTAAATTTATATGACTGATCGCAGAATTCACAGTCCAGATTACATCTACGTGTTAACATTAAAGTTAACCTCTCAGGAAAAGGGGAATTTTTGCCTGTTTTTATATAATTAAGATATTGTATTTTATACAATTTTTCTAAAGAATATTTCTTTTGAAAATAATTATTAAAATATTCTAAAAAAAATATCCTCTTTAAAAATTGTTTTATGGGCCAAAGTATTTTCCAAAGTGGACCTAAAAGGTATTTAAAACCTGTAGAATTATAGATATCAATTAATTCTTTCTTTGTTTGTAATAATTCTTTTTCTTTATTTATGATTATTTCTTCTTTTTCTTTTAGTTTATTGGATAAATTTAAGATTTCTTCGTCACGGGCTTTGATTTCTTCGTCACGGGCTTTGATTTCTTCGTCACGGGCTTTGATTTCTTCGTCACGGGCTTTGATTTCTTCGTCACGGGATTTGATTT
>JAMWCP010000081.1 GCA_023819665.1 Candidatus Omnitrophota bacterium | reverse complement strand
CTTTCTAAAGAAGCAGAGAAGAGAATCCGTGAATTGGAGGATAAAGAAGCAAAGAGCAATTTTGATATTGGACGATTTTATGAGAGACAGAAGATTTATAACTCCGCTAAACTTTATTACGACTTTATAATTGAAAATTATCCTAAAAGCAGCTGGGCAGCCAAGGCTCTGGAGAGATTACAGGTAATTGAAAGAAAAAAGCGATGAAAAAGATAAATATTCCCTCTATCTCTTTATTCTCTATCGCTATCTACTATTTAATATCTACTCTCTTTTGGGGTTGTGGTTATACTACCCATTCATTAATTTCTTCAAAGTATAAAACTATATATGTTAGTCATTTTGTAAATAAGATAGATATTGCGAAGGAGACGGAGTCCATGCGTAGATATAAAGTGTATTACCCTTTAATAGAACATGATGTCCGTAAGGCGGTTATTGAACGTTTTAATTTAGATGGAAGTTTAAGGATTTCCCCCGAAGAACATGCAGATTTAATCTTAAAAGGAACCGTACTGGATTTTCGACGCGATGCTTTAAGATATCTTGTTAACGATGAGGTGGAGGAGTACCGCATAAGTATAACCGTAGAGATAGAACTTGAAGATAAGAACAAAAATACTCTTATAGAAAAGAGCCGGATCATAGGTGACACCACTTACTTTTTAAATGGACCCCATGCCAAAGCAGAGCCGGTGGCTATAGATGAAGCGTTGAAAGATGTTGCTCGTCGGATAGTAGAATGTGTGGTTGAGAGGTGGTAAGACATTAGATAATGGTTTATCTATTCTTTGGAGAGGATTATTTTTCTAAGGATGTATATTTAGAAAAAGTAAAGAGGCAATTCTTCAGTAAAGATGTAGAAATTTTTAATTATGATATTTTTTATGCTCCAGAACTAAAACTCCCCCAGCTTCAAGAGTCTTTAAAAAGATTACCTCAGAAAGCAAAAAAGAGAATTGTTCTTATTCGTCAAGCAGATTCACTAAGAGAAGAGATTAAAAGCTATATTTCTTCATATATAAAAGACGTTTTTCCTTCCTGTTTGCTGATATTAGATTTTAGAGAGTTTGATTATAGAGATAAATTTATTAAGACTGTCTATAAGTATGTAAAAGTATTCCATTTTCATAGTAAAGAAATTTTAGATACTTTTAAACTCTCTCAAGAAATTGATAGACGGAGAATAAAGATTGCTTTCAAAATTTTACATAATTTGCTTCTTAAGGGAATAGAAGCAGAGATGATTTTGGGTGGCTTAAGATACTGCTGGCAGAATAGTTATTTGGATTCTGAAGAAAAAAAGAGAAGATTATTTTTGCTTCTCGATACAGATCTGAATATTAAGATGGGGAGACTTAATCCCTACTTGGCTTTAGAGAAATTACTTTTTAATCTATGTTGTTTTTGATAAGAGAGACGCCAGGCGGGATTTTTTTCTATCTGCCTGATTTTTATGAATGATTCTCTTTTTACTAGCTTTATCTAGACAGGAATATACAATGTTGAGTTGATTTTTGGCTTCTTCAAACTTTTTTTCCTGTAGGAGTTTTTTAAATTTTTTAATTTTATTTTTTAGGTCTTTTTTTATTTTTAGATTACGAAGATATCTCTTTTTATCCTGTCTTAATTTTTTTAATGCATTATGGCGATGGGGCATCTTTCCTCCTTTTATCTGGTTAAATATAACATATGAGATAAAATATGTCAACAACCAAAACCATTATTCGGTCTACAGGAATTATTTGCGGCTTTACTTTTTTGTCGCGTATATTGGGTTTCGTACGAGATATATTAATTGCTCGGCTATTTGGGACAGGAAGTTCTATTCAGGCATTTGTGGTTGCTTTTAGAATTCCGAATGTTCTCCGCGAACTTATTGGGGAAGGCAGTACTAATGCAGTTTTTGTTCCTGTTTTTAGTGAATACTTGATAAAGAATAAGGGTGAGCTTTTTAAAATAGTAAATATCCTCTTCAATATCTTATTTATCATTTTCTGTATGATCACCTTTTTAGGAATAGTTTTCTCACCCCAGATTGTCAGAATAATAGCTCCTGGTTTTATCATCGATAACTATAAATTCAATCTTACTATACTGCTTACAAGAATTATGTTTCCCTATTTTATCTTTATTGCTTTAACTGCCTATGCGATGGGAATACTACATACCTTTAAGAGATTCGGTTTACCCGCCTTAGGACCTGCCCTTCTCAATATCAGCATGATTGTTTTTATTTTGATTTCTTATTTTTTTAATGAACCCGTAATCGCTTTGGCTTTAGGGGTTTTAGTAGGTGGAATTTTACAGTTAGTTATTCAGATACCCGCTATATATAGAATGGATTTTAGATTTAGATTATTTGAGATTCAAATAAGACATCCCGTAGTGAATAAGATAACTTATTTACTTATCCCTCGTATATTTGGTTCAGCGATATATCAATTGAATGTATTTATGGATACTGTTTTTGCTTCTCTTACCCATATTGTAGGAGAGGGGGCGGTGGCAGCTATATACTATGCCAATCGTTTAGTTCAATTTCCGTTGGCTGTTTTTGGAATTGCTCTTTCTACTGCTAGTCTGCCGGTTATGTCTGAACAGGTAGCTATTAATGATATCGAAAGAATGAAATCTACAGTTTCTTTTTCTCTGCGCAATATATTTTTCGTTATGTTTCCTTCTAGCATAGGTTTATTTTTGCTTTCCCATCCAATTATAAAGGTGCTTTTTGAACGGGGGAATTTTAATTACTATTCTACCTGTATTACTTCCTGGACGCTTATTTTTTATAGCTTAGGATTGGTCTCTTTCTCTGCGATTAAAGTACTTTCCTCTGCCTTCTTCTCCTTACAGGATACCCGTACACCTGTAAAGACCACAGCTTTATGTTTAATTATTAATCTTATTTTAAATTCCATTCTGATGTGGCCATTAAAGGTGGGTGGCTTGGCTTTGGCGAGTAGCATTTCCTCAACCATAAATTTTCTTCTTCTTTTTTATTTATTAGAAAAAAGGATTGGTAGATTCAACTATAATCTGCTCATAAATTCTTTCTTGAAGATATCCGTGGGAACCTTAATTATGGGTTTGGTAATTTATCTATCTTGGAGAAACCTTTTTTTAAATCTGGCTGAACACTTAAGGCTTGCAATGATAATTATCCTGGCTTTCGGGATATTTATCTTTATCTGTAGTTTATTAAAGGTAGAAGAATTAAACACTGTTAGAACAGTATGGAGCTTAAAGAGAAGATAAAAGATTTTCCTTCTACAAGCGGAGTATATCTATTTAAAGATAAAGAAGGGAAGATTCTTTATATAGGTAAGGCAAAGGATATAAGAAAAAGAGTTTCTTCTTATTTTAACCGCTCTCTCGATAATAAGACGCAGGCGCTTATTTCTAAGGTAGAGGATATTAGTTATATTACCACGTCTTCTCCTGCTCAGGCGCAACTTTTAGAGGCAAGCTTGATTAAAGAGAATCTTCCTCCTTACAATATTTCTTTAAAGGATGATAAGTCTTTTCCTTTTATCTGTATCACAGATGAGTATTTCCCGCGTGTTTATATCTGCCGCTATAAAAGAGTTAAAGATTTAAAACAGAATCTTTATTTTGGACCTTATACGAATGTAAAATTGTTACGGAAGGCTTTAAAAACATTGCGTAAAATCTTTGGTTTTCGTTCCTGTAAGATTATGCCTAAAAAAGCTTGTCTATATGGAAGAATTTCTCTATGCCCTTGTCCCTGCGAAGGAAAGATAGATTCAGCGGCTTATAGAAAGATCATTGATAATATAATTCTTTTTTTAAACTCCAAATATCCCTACTTGCTAGATAAACTTACAGAAGAGATGCGGAATTTGGCAGAGGCTAAAAGATTTGAAGAAGCAGCCTATATAAGAGATCAGATTGGCGCAATCTCGCTTTTGGTTAATCCATTGGCAGAATCACAAGAGTGGGATCAGTTAGAGGATTTAAGAAAGCTACTTAATTTGAAAAAAGTTCCTTTAAGGGTGGAGGCAATTGATATCTCTAATATCAAAGGACAGGAATCTTGTGGTTCGTTAGTTAGCTTTTATAAAGGTATCCCCGCCAGGAATAATTATCGTCGTTTTCGAATTAAAACGGTAAAGGGAGTAAATGATTATGCTATGTTGAGGGAAGTGGTTTATAGACGTTATAAACGTCTAATTCAAGAAAAAAAAGAGCTTCCGGATTTAATTATTGTAGATGGCGGTAAGGCACATCTTAATATAGTAAAGAAGGAATTAATTAAACTAAATATAGAAATTCCTATTGTGGCTATTGCTAAAAAAGAAGAAAAAATATATACAGAAGATAATGAATTACCTATAAAGTCTAATTCGTTTCGTAGTGGCTTTAATCTTATTTTAAGGATTCGTGATGAAGCACATCGCTTTGCACTTTCATATCACCGAATATTAAGAAGAAAGAAATGTCTGGGGGAAGAGTCGTAGAACCTTTTGCTTTAAAAGTTTATAAAGCGGTATTAGAGATTCCGGTGGGTGAGGTGCGTACTTATAAATGGATAGCTAAAAGAATAGGTTCTCCAAAAGCATATAGGGCAGTAGGTCAGGTGTTAAAGC
>JAMWCP010000080.1 GCA_023819665.1 Candidatus Omnitrophota bacterium | reverse complement strand
ACTCTCCATGAGATTCACCGGCAGTAAGAAATCTAAGCATTCCCCCCCCACCTCGCTTTTTATTTTATATTCTCTTTTAAAAAATCCACCAGTTTCTCTCTATCTTCCGCGGCAATAAATTCAAAACAACCGGCCATCTCATATCCAGATTCCTCTAATCGAGAAGTCGAATCCAATTCTATCTCTTTTATCTTATGGACTCGCAAAATATTAATCACTGCATCTAAAGGAAATTGGTTTTCTTTAATATATAATTTTATTGCCAAATCGGTATCAATGGGAATAAACACACTAGAAATGAATGCTATTCCACCATAACTTATATCACGTGTATAGGCATAGAAAGTTCTCCCATGAAAATAGTAAGATATCTTAATCTTTACAGGAATTCTTACATATTCACGGCGCTCCGGACCAACATAAGCACGGGTTTGAATAAATTCAAGTGTAGCCTTTAACTTATCTAGATCACGTGCATCTAGATATGCCTCTTTTAATTCCTTCAATTTATCTCCTAAGTAAAAATCTATAGCCTCTATAATTTCGGAATACGTACTGATAAAAACCTGAATATGACAGTTAGTAATCTGTTCTAACATTTGAATTACTCCTTCATTTAAAGGGTCAGCCATTACTACACTTAAAATATTACCTATTCTATCTACAGGTAAAAGTGTATATATCTTAATCCATTTTAAAGGAATAATTTCTAAAATTTCTCTCGGTATCTGATAATTCTTTAAAGGTAGATATGCAAAGTTATATTGATTAGAAAGACACATAGCGATATCAAATTCTGAAGCAAAACCCAAAGCAATAAGATGTTGGCTTAAATAACCACCCTTTTTCTTCTGTTCTTCTAATGCGATCTGCAACTGTTCAGGAGTGATTATCTTACGCTCAATTAATAACTCTCCCAGTTTTTTTCTTACTGTCCTTAAAGGTATCACTATTCCTCCCTCCAAAGTCCTTTTTTCTCCGCTCTGGCTTTTTGATAAAGAGTCAAAAAATAATCCGCATATTTTACATTAGGCGGAATAGTCAGGGGTTGAGCATAACCTTCTTCTATTAGCTTGGCATTTACAAAAGTATTGTCATCTTTCAGAAATACATAAGCCAAAAGTCGATTATAACGGTCGTACTTTTCCACATCAAATTCCAATTTTACAGTCTTATTTTCTACCAATCTCCTTAAAAATTCATACGAACGTTTACCCATGCTTTTTATGGTCCGAATATCTTTTTTACTGCGCTGAATATCCCTTAAGAGTTTTTCTGAATCATGCATCTCAGGCGCATCAATCCCAATAAGCCGCAATCTCTGACCGTTTTCTAACTCTAGAGTATCCCCATCAACTACTCGCTTTACCTTTATATCCGCATAGTTATAACTTCTGCCAAAAGGAATAGAAAACTTTATTCCTTCATTGCAAAATTTAAAATGAATTTTACTCTCTTTAGCAAAAGTAGGATAAACTACAAAAAAAATAGCTATAATCATAAAAGATAAAACCCTTCTCATATTTTATTTATTAATATAACACAGATTAAATTAATAATAAAGTCTTATTATGGATTTATCTTAGTTAACTGTTCTTTTATCCTTAAGGCAATTTTTTTACCTAAAATTTTATTTAATGTATCAGAAGAAACTCTCTTTAAATGATAAATATCCTTTATACCTATCTCAAACAATCTCCGTGCCCGTATACGACCTATCTGTTTTAGACTCACTAGTTCTATAAGTTCCTCTTTTACTCCATAATTAAGTCTTATCCTTAACCTCTTAAAATAACGCATTAATTCCTTTAAATTTAAAACTCTAGATATCTCTATCAAAGCATAGATTAACCAATCTGTAATTTCCAGTTTATTATGTAACTCTCCCGGGGTGATCTGAAATCTCTCTAAAAGAGAGGCTTCATCTGCTTCGTTTATCCATTCAAGAAAGCATAAAGCAGTCTTTATACTTCTTAAAAAATCCTCATAGTTATCATCCCAGGCTAAAGGGACATCCATAAGAATCCCTCCTTTGTGGCTATTAACTATATCAACTAATTCCTCTAAATCTTTATGTGTTAAGTTCAAAGAAGGTTGCATCTCGTCAGAGTAAGCGATAATCTGCAAGATAGCTAAATCTGAAACTCCCACTTCCTGTGTCATTTTCAATGCCCGAATAAAGAAATGGGCAGTTTTTGGATCAAGATAAAGATAGCTTATGCGCCTACCTAAAAAAGTGATAGATAATTCTTCCTCTTTTCTTTCTATAAATCCCCAACTCTCTAAGTCACTCAATACATTTTTTATCTTATTTTCTATAAAGGATATCTCTTTATTATACTGAAAACCAAAAAAGGTTAAACGAAAGAAATCCATCAATCCCTTTAAAGAAGAAACCACCCCCGAGGTAACCAAAGAAAGACTATATATACGTAGACTCTTCTGCTGGGCTAACTTTGATTCAATACTTTCAGGTCTTCCTAATATATAGCGCTGGATAAGATTATGAACATCCTCATCAGATTTTGCTAAAATTATAGACTCCCCAAAACTGTCATACTGAGGCCTACCTGCCCTTCCGGCAAATTGTTTATATTCTAAAACCGGTATTTCTATTGAACCTAAACCCGGATAATACCTTTTTATATCCCGAATTAAAACCCGAAAGGCAGGTAGATTCACACCTAAACTTAAGGTAGGGGTACAACATACTACCTTTATCAGACCTTTGCGAAAATTATCTTCAATCAAAACCCTTTGCGCAGAGATTACTCCGGCATGATGAAAAGCAACTGCTCTTTTTATAACTTTAGCCAGGCGTTGACACTGGCGGGTAGGAGGAGAAAGTTGCCGAAGAATATCACGGGAAAGGAGATCTAAATTTAAAAGTTCTTCTTTTTTAAGATACCTCTCGAGCACAAGACTTAATCTCTCAGAAAGCGCCTCGGATGTGCGCCGGGTAGCCACAAAAACAAGCAGTTGTTTTTTTCTTTTAACTACCGTGTCCTTTACCAACGCTTCCTCCATAGGCAAATTATCTAAAAAAATAGAGTTTTTATTTACAAATTTTATTTTTCCATTATAACAGACTCCTTCGTATAATTTTATCGGCCGAAAATCGCTCTTTACTACAGAGGCCCCTAACCAGCAGGCTAACTCCTCTACATTGGTAATGGTTGCGGACAGCGCTAAGAATTGTGCCTGTGGGATATATTTTTTTAAAAGGGTAATAAGGATCTCTAAGGTAGGGCCTCTTCCTGCATCATTAATAAGATGGATTTCATCCACAATCACCAAATCCACCTCAGAAAGCCAGTCTATTCCATGGCGCAGGAGAGAATCTAATTTTTCAGAAGTGGCAATAATCAACTGGTAGTGCCTTAACCAAGGATCTTGGGAATCCATATCTCCTACAGAAAGAGCAACCCTCATCTTCTCTTCAAAAAAACCCTTATAGTATCGGTATTTCTCATAAGCCAAGGCAACCAAGGGAACAATATAAAGTATTTTTTTATTCGCATTCATACTGCGGATAATCCCTAAGGTGGCGATAAAGGTTTTACCAGAAGCAGTAGGGGTAGCAATTACTAAACTTTTCCCTTTTAAAATTCCTTTTTTAATCGCCTCTATTTGGGCAGGATAAAGCTTTTTTATTCCTTCCTGCCTAAATTTTTTGATAAATCCTTCAGGTATATTTTTTATAGATTCAATCCGCATAATTTTATTATAACAAAAATATATAATTTTTTAAAAAAATGTTTTATAATAAAGAAAACTAGGCAATTTTAAGGTGTATAAAAAAATATTAAAAAATATTTTTATTATTCATCTCTATCATCTTTTCTTTTATTATAGGAGAGATATCGGTAAGGATTTTTAACTTAGGCCCAGAAATTATTCATATTAGAGGGCAGAGATTTGTGGATAATCCCAGATTAGTATATGAAGAAATACCTTATACTACCACTAATTCAGGAGATTTAGGTGATTCAATTACCGAAGGACATTTAGTAAAACGCGGAAAGACTTTTTCGGATCTACTGGAGATAATGTTAAACAAAAAAGCAACTGACAAAGGAAGCAATCTAAGATATGAGGTGATGAACTTTGGAGTTATCGGATATAATCTGGAGGCAAAGGTTGAAACTCTAAAAACTAAAGTCATACATTATCAACCTGATATCGTAGTGTTAAATTATTTTAATGATGACCTCCAACCTTTTCCAAATTTTTATGCGTTTATCTCAAATGACAGTTCTCTTGTTGACAGACAAAAGAATCTCATTCTTAATAGATATGTCCGGTATAAATATTCTTTAATCCAAATATTATACAGCTCGAGGTTATTTATCCTTTTAAAAGAGGTTTTATTCAATAGAAAAAATTTCCATTGGGATGTCATTACAAAGGAACTGCAAAAACCTGCTCCCAAATATAAAAAAATTATCTATCAGAGTTTTCTTACGATAAAGAGATTACAAAATCAGCATAATTTTAAATTCTTCATCTGCCTACATCCGGATTTAATCCATGGATATGATGAAACAGTCAAAACTGTTATTGAGTTTGCAGAAAAATTCAGGTTTCCCTATTTTTATATGTGGGATTACTATAAAAGCAAAGTAGAAGAT
>JAMWCP010000015.1 GCA_023819665.1 Candidatus Omnitrophota bacterium | reverse complement strand
GCCAACATTCCCATATAATCTGCCACGGAACGCTCCATCTCTAAACCTTTACCCTGGGTATTCTCTAAACCTCTAAAGATATTACCTCCTCCTAAAACTATAGCTATTTCTACCCCCAATTCTTTTACTTCTTTTATCTGTTTTGCTAAAGAATTCAATACTGTCTGATCTATTCCATGAGAATGCCTTCCCTGTAATGCCTCGCCACTTAATTTTAATAAAATCCTTTTGTAAACCGGTTCTTTCACCTGAAACTTACTCTCCTAATCTGTAACGCGTAAATCTACGGATAACGATATTCTCTCTTATCTTTGCAATCAACTCTGCCAAATAATCCCTTATAGTTATAGCGGGATTCTTTATAAATGGCTGTTCTAATAAACAAACATTCTTGAGATAATCCTGTAAATCGTCTTTATGTTTCTCTAATTCCACAGTAGGGATATCTTCTTTATTTATATAAAGTGGGGCTTGTGCTGCAATCTGCATAGCTACATCTTTGGAGAATCTTATAAATTCTTCATTACGCGCTACAAAATCTGTCTCGCAGTTAATCTCTACTAAAACTCCAATTTTATTACCCAGATGCACATAACTCTCAATTCTACCCTCACGAACAGCTCTATCCTTTTTTTCTTGGGCAATCTCTAAACCACGCTGACGCAAAATATGAATTGCCTTATCCAGATCTTCCTCTGCTTCTTCTAAGGCTTTTCTACAATCATTTATACTAGCAGAAGTTAACTCTCTTAATTTTTTGATTAAATTTAAATTCACTGCCATATTACTTCACCGTAAAACGTGTTTTTTTAGAAACTTTAGTGGATTGATCTAAATCTTCTATTTTAGAAACCTCGGGCATGTCTTCTAAATTTATTTTAATAGGTTCCTCTAAAGAGGAAGTTTCTTCTTTTTTAATCGCTGTTATATCTACACCACTGTGAGAAAGATACTCTAAGAATCTTTTTCTCCCCTCAATAACAGCATCAGCAATATGAGAAGTAATTAACTGTATCGACTTTATTCCATCATCATTAGCAGGAATGGGATAATCAACCATATCGGGATCGGAAGTTGTATCAATCATTGCCACAACGGGAATTTTAAGACGCCTTGCTTCTCTTAATGCAGTTTGTTCCTTTTGAATATCTATAATAAAAAGACAGGAGGGAAGACTCTCTATATTAATGATACCTGAAAAATTCTTTTGAAGTTTTTGTAGTTCTTTTTCTAAACGGCTAGCTTCCTTTTTGGTAAGCTTCTCAAAAACTCCATCCTCTTTCATCTTCTCCAATCTTTTCATATGTTCAAGGTTCTTTTTGATTGTAAAAAAATTAGTAAGCATTCCTCCTAGCCAACGGTTATTTACCCAATACATCCCACAACGTTTAGCCTCATTTTCTATTATATCTTGCGCCTGTCTCTTCGTACCCACAAAAAGCACAGTTGCTCCTTGAGAAGTAATCTCCAAAATAAAATTCTTTGCCTGCGTAAGACACTCCACGGTTTTTTCTAAGTCTATAATATATATTCCACTCCGCTGACCAAAAATATATTTCTTCATCTTAGGATTCCACCGCGAAGTCCTATGCCCAAAATGTACTCCTGCTTCTAGAAGCTCTTTTATAAGTTCAATAGACAAAATTCCCTCCTTTTAAACCCTATTCAATTCCTTAAAATATAAAAAAGTATAGCATAATTTTTATAAGTTGCAATACAAAATTTCTTCCAAAAATTCTCTCAAGAAATACTCTCCTGTAAAAGATACAATCTTCTATATAAACCATCCTTTTCAATTAATTGTTGATGGGTACCCTCTTCTACAATTCTACCTTTATCTAAGACCACTATGCGATTGCTATTTCTAACTGTAGAAAGACGATGAGCCACTATCAAAACTGTCCTGCCCACCATTGCCTTTTCTATTGCATACTGAACAGCCCGCTCTGATTCAGAATCAAGCTGTGAGGTAGCCTCATCTAATAATAATATAGGAGGATTTTTAAGGATAGCGCGAGCAATAGCAATTCTCTGCCTTTCTCCACCCGAGAGAGTTGTTCCGCGTTCACCAATTACTGTGTCAAACCCCCAAGGAAGTTTTTTTATAAAATCTAAAGCATTAGCCTTCAACGCTGCTTCTTCTATCTCTTCAATAGTAGCATTGGGTTTTCCATAAGCAATATTGGCTTTCACTGTATCATTAAAAAGAATGGTCTCTTGAGTAACAATTCCTATCTGTTGCCGTAAAGAAGATAAAGTAACTTTTTTTATATCATAACCATCAATAAGAATTCTTCCTCTATACGGATCGTAAAAACGCAAAAGAAGATCTAAGAGTGTGCTTTTACCTACACCAGAGACTCCCACAATAGCAACCACTTCCCCCGCATTTATCTTCAAATTTATCCCTCTTAAGACATTGGTATGGCTATTATAGCTAAACCACACATCTTCAAATACAATACCTCTCTTTATAGGCGGCAACTCTATTGCTAGAGGCAAATCAGAGATAGTAGGCTTCAACTCTAATAACTCATATATCCGTTTATTAGCAACTAAAGCCTGCTGAAATATAGCGTTGACTTGACTTAATTTCTTAAAAGGACGAATCAAAGAAAGCAAAGCTCCTAAAAAAAGTCCAAATATACCAAAAGACATCTTACCACTAATTACTTCTTTACCTGCCCAAACAAAAATAAACACTGTCGCCAACACACCGATAAATTCAGTAATAGGACTTAACAGAAGAATGCGTTTAGTCGCTTTCATAATTATTTTATAAAAACCATGGATCTGCGCATTGAATCTTTTTATTTCATAATCCTGTTGGCAAAAAGCTTTTACAATCCTTGCACCCATAACAGTTTCAAAAACCAAAGTGTTGATATCCGCTATTTTTTCCTGTCGAGCCTTATAGAGTTTTCTTAATATTTTACCTACTCTTATAATAGGAAAAGCTATGAGCGGTAAAACTATCAGAGAAACAAAAGCCAGACGAAAATGAATAAAGAAAATCAAAAAGGTAAATAAAGTTATTTTAGATCCTTCATAGATAAAATCAGTTAAAGCATAAGAAAGAGCGTTATCTAGATATGCGGGATCATTAAGGATTCGTGAAACAATCTCCCCTCCACGCATACGCGTATAATAATCTAAAGAAAGTTTTTGAACTTTGGCATAAAGTTTCATTCTTACATCATGCACAATTCTCTGGCCAATATCGGACATTATGTAACTTTGTAAAAATGCAAATATTTCTTTAAATAAAAATAAAATTAAAATAATTATTGCCATTATATTTAAAAGCAAGGCAGGAGGAGTATTATTTATAGTTTGAATAAACTGTTCCATAAAATGTGGTAATTGTCGAGGAATAACTATCTTCTTGTCTGTCAAGACCTTATCGGCTAACGGAACAATCATAGAAAGAGAAACACCATCAAAAATGCTAGAGAATAACATTATAATAACCGCTAACAGAAAAAGCCATCGATATGGCTTAAGGAACCTTAAAAGTTTTAAATATTGATACATTTTTTAGAAAATAATGGTTAATTATTTATAATATCATATTAATTGACTTTTGTCGAGTAGTTTGCTATGATTTGGACTATGAAGAAAATAAAAGTAGGGGTTGTAGGAGTGGGTTACCTCGGGAGTATTCACGCGCGTGTATACAAGGAATTATCTAACTGCGAATTAACAGCGGTATGTGATATTAATAAAAATCATCTCGAGGTAATAACCAAAAAATTAAATGTGTGGGGATGTATTAATTATAAACAACTCTTTGATAGGGTTAACGCGGTAAGTATCACTACCCCTACAAAACTACACCACCCTATTGCGGCTGATTTTCTAAAGCAACGTATCCATGTACTTATTGAAAAACCCTTCACCAATACCCTAAAAGAGGCGGATGATCTAATTAAATTAGCCAAAAAAAATAATCTTATCCTGCAGATAGGGCATATCGAGAGATTTAACTCTGCATTCTCTGCTGTTCAGAAAATCATAAAAGATCCTAAATTTATTGAATGCCATCGACTCAGTTCATTTTCGGGGAGGTCTATAGATGTAGGGGTAGTTATGGATTTAATGATTCATGATATAGATATCGTGTTAGGACTAGTAAATTCACCGATAAAGAAAATTGAAGCAATAGGAACTAATGTTTTAACTAATTTTGAAGATATCGCCAATGCTAGAATTACATTTAAGAATAACTGTATTGCCAATCTTACCTCAAGCCGAATTTCGGATGAATTTATGCGTAAGATCCGGATATTCCAAAAAGATACCTATATCTCGTTAGATTATAAAGAGGCAAAAGCAATGGTATATAAAAAACATAACTCCCATATCAGCAAAGAAGAATTACCAATTGAGAAAGAAGAACCTTTAAAAAAAGAGTTATCCTCCTTTATTGACTGCATAATTAATCATAAAAAACCTATTGTTTCTGGAGAGGTTGCACGTCAAGCGTTAAAGGTAGCTTTAGAAATCCAGAAAAAAATATGGCGGAAGAGATAAAGATATTAATTGTCTGCGGCGAACCCTCAGGAGATCTACATGCCTCAAATCTTACCAGAGAACTTTTAAAACTAAATCCCCACATAAGAGTCTTAGCAGTAGGTGGTAAAAATCTATCGTGTGTAGGGGCTGAAATTTTCAAAGATATAAAAGAATTAACTGTATTTGGTTTCTTTAATGTATTAAAGAAACTACCTGTTTTTTTTAAATTAAAAAAGATTATTTTAAAAAAAGTTCAAACAGAAAGAATAAGGTTAATAATCTTGGTTGATTTTGCTGGTTTTAATCTGAGACTTGCCAGAGCAATCAAGAGAAAAACTCCCGTTATCTACTATATCTCACCACAGGTCTGGGCATCACGGAAAGGAAGAATAAAAACTATAAAAAAATATATCTCTAAATTAATTGTTTTTTTTAAGTTTGAAGAGGAATTTTACAAAAGATACGAAATAGATGTTGAATTTGTCGGTCATCCTTTACTGGATATAGTAAAAACTACAATGGAAAGAAAAGAATTTATGAACAATCTCAGGCTATCTCAAACCAAAACTACTATTACACTTTTACCCGGTTCACGCCAGCAGGAGATAGAAAACATTCTGCCGATAATGTTGAAAACAGCTCAATATATAACAGAAGAAATATCTACACAATTTATAATTGCTAAATCTCCTCAGTTAGACGGGCAGATTTTTCAAAAAATACTCAAAGGAATAGATTTGGATATTAAGATTGTCGAAGACAAAACCTATGATTGTTTAAATGTGGCGGATTTCTGTCTTGTCTGTTCGGGTACCGCTACTTTAGAAACTGCAATCATGCAGAAACCCTTTGTAATTATATATAAAATGAATCTATTAAATTATCTTCTTTATCGACCGCAAGTAAAAGTTCCTTTTATCGGGATGGTAAACATTGTAGCAGGCAAAAAAATTATCCCGGAATTTATCCAATTTAAAGCTATTCCTAAAGTAATTGCCAAAACTGTAATCGAGATTCTAAAAGATAACCATAAATTAGAAGAGATAAAATCGCAACTTTCTTATGTTAAATCGCTCTTAGAACCATCCTCTGCTTCCTCTCGTGCAGCAAAGATCATCTATGAACTTTTTCTCAACAATAAAACAAAAATAGTTTAATGAACTATTTAATATTTTAAATTTTTAGCCAAATCTATTCTTTCTTCAATGGGAGGATGGTCAAAGAAAAAAATCTTTATTATAGGATGCGGACGGCGATCTGAGAGATTCTGCCGGGCTAATTTATCCATCAAACAGATAAACGTATCTTTTAATCCTGTAGTTCTAATTGCCAAAATATCTGCATTTCTTTCAAAGATACGACTGATAAAGTTCTTAAAGGGTGTAATAACTATCTCCCACAATATCAGATAAATAAAAATGATTGGCATGCTACCCAGTTCGTTTAGACTTAAAAAGCCATACCTTTTTAAAAATAGATTACTTGTTTTAAAAATAAAATAAAAGTTAAATATTATAGAGATCGCTTCCATCATCAGAAGTTTCAAAATATGCGCCGATCGATAGTGCGCAAACTCATGCGCCAACACTACTCCTATTTCTTCTTTAGTATACTTATCCTTTAAGGTATCTGCCAAAATAACTCTTCTAGTCTTACCCAAACCTAAAAAAGCAGCGTTTGCTTTTAGCGTCTTTTTGCTGAGATCTATTTCAAATATATCTAATATTTGTATCCCCATTTTTTTAGCAATTTCAAAAACATATTTTCTTAAGTTCTCATCTGTAAACTTCTTATATTTAAAAAATAAAGGAATAATATATATAGGCAATATTCTTGCTAAAACTATATTTAAAAATATCCAAAAAAAAGAGATAAACAACCACCAGTTCTTTTGACTATAACTTAAACTGAAATAAAATAACTCTATTAAAATTAAACTGAGAATATAAAAGATTACTCCTGCTTTTAAACTATCTTCAAACCAATGTAATAACTTCTGATTAGAAAGAGAGTACTTATGCTCCAAAATAAAAGATCGATAAAAATAAAGAGGAAAAATTAAAAGAAAATAGACAAAATACAGTAAGAAAAGATATGCTGCAATTACTATGGGTTTAATTTTAATTAAATTAAGAATATAGCAGGAAAGATATCTCGAGGATCCTGTATTTAAAAAGACGAATAAAAGTACTAAAATATAAATTATCTCGATAACTGATAATGTGTATTTAACTCTCCAATAACGCTTACTTAAATCATGCATAATCTAAATTATAATACAAAAATTACAATTGGCAAATAAGGTATTGGAAAATAATAATATTTAAGATATAATACTAATGCTATGGAGGTTAAGAAACTTATTCTAATCATTGATGATGAACCAGATTTTGTAGAAACAATGCGGATATTTTTAGAGAACTATGATTTTAGAGCTATTAGTTCACTAGATTATGAGAAAGGGATTGAACTTGCCCAAAAAGTTCTTCCTGATTTAATTCTTTTAGATCTAAATTTACCTAAAAAAAGTGGCCATGAAGTCTTAAAACAGATAAAAGAAAACCCAAATATAAGACATATTCCGGTAATTATGCTCACCTGTCAAGATGCAACTATAGATAAAGTAGAAGCGTTCAACTTAGGAGCAGCGGATTATATCTGTAAAACCTCTTCTTTTGAAGAGATTATCGCTAGAATAAAAGCAAAACTTCTTCATCTGAATTCAGGAATTAAAGAAAAGAGGGCTGAAAAGATTATTGAATTAAGAAAGATAATTGATAATAAGAATCTGAGGATATTCTTTCAACCAATTGTTAAACTCATAGATAAAAGTATCCTTGGATATGAGGTATTTACGCGTGGACCGGAAGGAAGCGTATTTGAAGACGCTAGCACTCTTTTTAGTTTTGCTACTGAAGAGAGTATGTTTTTAGAGTTAGAAACACGCGCTATATCTTTAGCAATAGAAAAAGCAAAATTTCTTCTTCCTCAACAGTATATCTTTTTAAATGTCGACCTTTTATTTCTAGATGTGCCTCAATTTAAAGAACTGTCTTTTTTAAAGAACTCTAATATCCAATCTTCTCAACTATGTTTAGAAATCACAGAACGGACCTTTATAAAAAATTTTACTAAACTTTCTAATCTCTTAGACGATTTTCATAAAAAAGGAATAAAAATTGCTATTGATGATGTGGGGGAGGGTTATTCTTCTTTAAAGGCAATTGTAGAGCTTAAACCTCAATTTATAAAAATTGATATTGATATTGTGCGTAATGTCCACCAGGACCATACCAAAGCCACATTAATCGAGCTGATCGTAGAATTAGCAAAAAAGATAAATATCCTAACGATTGCGGAAGGAATAGAAACAGAAGAAGAGACAAAGACATTGATCTCTCTGGGTGTAGACTTTGGTCAGGGATATCTTTTAGGCAGACCCCAGCAGTATTGATTTAATTAATTAAATTATCCGTTAGTTTCTTTACTATCTTAGCTAAAAAAGAGAGCTTGTAAAACCCGGCGACTCGATACCTAAAAGATTAATCAAACCTCCTAAGCTTTTATTACTTTCTTCTCGGATTATAAAATCATCATAATCTTTTAACTTAGGACGGATTCCTGCTATATCCGCAGTCAAATCCTCTAATTCTATAAAGGGAAGGAATTTCTTTACACTTTCAAAAAAGGCCAAATTTTTTGTCTCCTTTACCTGATAATCTGTATCTTCTATATATTCTTCATCCGGTCCAAGTCGCAAACCTCCTCCTAAATCCAAAGTGGCATATATTCCTAAGGTACGGGTATGTTTTGGGGGAACCCGATAGACCAGATGATTTATAAATCTTGCTTTAGAAGCACTGACCCTAAAATAACTGCCTTTACAATAAATTATCTTATAATCTAATATTCGGCTATTCTTGCAATCTTATCCGCATTTAATCCTGCGCAGTTTATCAAAATACGGCTAAAAATTTAATACTTCATAACTGTAAAATAAAAAGCCCTGCAAAAGCAGGACAAAAATAATTTTTAAAAATGTTCTTTTTTATCCCCTAAGAATCTTTTTTGCTTTCGCATCCTCTAAATCTGTAATAAAGGGGATGTTCGTCTCTTTTTCGGTTTCGCGATTAGCAGAAGCGATATCCGACCTGGTGATTGCCTTTACGGAAAATTTGCGTGCCCCTGCCAAAAGTTGCTGCAAACCACAGGCAAGCTTATCACATAAAGTCCAGATAGCAACTGCTCCGTAAGGGATATTTTTCATCTCATCACGACCGACCTTTTTCTGTATATCATAGTATCCGGCAAATATCTCTTCCGCAGTTTGACCAAATTCAGAAACCGAAGCAGGTAATTTATCCCAATTTCCCTGGACTTTTTCTTTATCTTGTGGTTTTAATACCCCTTGGATATTGGAACCTAAAAACCCAGGGATCATGGTTGCCCTTCCCATACAGACAATCTTGGTAAAAGGCGCGCCTAAAGCTAATGCCTTAAAGATATGGTCTTCGCGTGCCAGGCCTCCCGCAAAAGCCATATCCACTACCTTTTTGCCTTTCTTGGCTAAAATATTCGCATACTCATAGGCTTTACTATGTAAAAGCAAAGAAGGAACTCCCCAAGTTTCCATCATATTCCAAGGAGACATACCCGTTCCTCCACCTGAGCCATCAATGGTAAGTAAATCCAGCTTTGCATCGGAAGCAAATTTTATAGCCATAGCTAAAGCCTCCATACCATAAGAACCTGTTTTTAAAGATATTCTTCGGTATCCAAGTTTGCGGAGTTTTTTTACCGTTTGCATAAAATTATCCCTTACTTTTTCAACTGCAGATAAACGGGTATAACCTAAGCGGGAATGTCTAGCAAAGGATTTGATTGAGCCGTGTTTAAATGCCTCTTGCACCTCAGGTTTTTCTGGATCCGGATCCACAATATAACCGCGTCTCTTTAAAAATAAAGCGTATTCTAAATTAGTTACTTGGATCTCTCCTCCAATACATTTGGCGCCTTGTCCCCATTTAAGCTCAATAATTACTTTTTCACCGTATTTGTCAATAACATACTCGGCAACGCCGTTTCGGCTATCCTCCACATTCATCTGAACAATAATCGCACCCCAGCCATCATAGTAACGCAGGAATGTCTGAATCCGGCGGTCAAGTTCGGGTGCCTTTAAAATCTTACCATTTTTTATCTCTGCCTCTTTGTCAATTCCTACAACATTTTCTCCCACTACTATAGGAAAACCCACCAAAGCTGCGCCAATTGCAAAGGACTCCCAGTATTTTGCGGCTACAAATGTAGAACCCAAAGCTCCGGTCATGATGGGAAGGCGTGCTTTTGTTTTTATCTCTTGACCAAATTCTGTTTCCAAATTGACATTGGGAAAGATACAATCATCTTCAGAATTACTTAAACCTCTAGGAATCGCCCCTGCACCATAAAGATAACCATTTATACGCAAAGAATGATATCCTATACCTATATGAGTAGTATTCCCACTGCCGGCGGTAACAAAACTATAATCACGCGGATAAAGGATTTTTCTTCCTCTTAAAGATGCTAGCCAAGTTTCACATTTTCCCTGACAATCCACCCGGCATAAAGTACAGAGTCCAGATTCTGTAGGATTTCCTCGATTTACCGTTCCTAATGCATCATTTGTCTTTGGCCAAAAAATCATCTTTAACCTCCTCGTTTAAACAAAAATTGTTTAAAATTTAAACTAAAAATCTTCAAAAAACAAAGGCGTCCTTCTCTCAATTCAAGGACGCCTTTGTCCTTTTATAAAAGTTAAAATATAATTTAACAAAAAAATCTATTTTGTCAAGGTTTTCAAGTAAGAAATATGGTTAGGTTAATAATGATCTAATCTCATATCATAAGTTAAAATTTTGTTAAAGAGTTATTTTTACATTCTATGCGTCTTTTATGATATAATATTTAAGATCTTTATGTAAATGGCAAAATCGCTTTAAAATTCTAAAAATTTATAATGTTAACAAAGAAAAAGGAGGCAAAATAAGATGAAAAGAATAAGATTTTTAATTCTAGGGATTTTGTTTTCTCTCTGTGTAGGGGTAGCCTCGAAAGATCAAGCAATCGCGAAAATGAAACGAGTAGATCGTTTTGAAGAGAGAATTGAAAGAAAAGAAAGACACAAAGAAAAAACTCAACAGAGAATACAACATAGAGTAGAGCAACTTACCAGAAGACTTAATTTAACTTCTGAACAGGGTCAGCAAATAAAACAGATTCTCTTAGAGTCTCAGGAGAAAATAAAAGCAATTTTTGAAGAAACAAAACAGAAAATCAGACAGATAAGACAGGAGACTCGTCAGAGGATAAAATCTCTTTTGAAGCCAGAACAGATTAAAAAATATGAAGAAACCGAAGAGTTAGTTGAGGAATAAAATTTTGTTATTTTTTCTAGATTCACTGCATCGTTCTTCTTTTTAACGTATCTTCTTCATTTAGAGGCACAACCTCTTTAAATAATCTTTTATCATAAACAGAAACTATTTCAACTTCCTTACAAGCAGAAACGAAAATCTCTTTTATCTTAAAAACTTCTTCCCTTGATAAGGGCTTTATATTACATGTCCTTAAAGGCGTATTAATCTGCACCTCGTCTGGTTTAATCGAATTTGTCAGATAAATGAATTTATTAACATTATCTTTATTTTTATCTATAAACATTATCCGTAAGGCTAATCTAGTCTTGTACTCTTTTTTGAATTTTATCATACCATCTAAAATACCGGCAAATTCTATCTTCCCGTGAGGACTATTAATCTTCTGTAAAGAATCTGGCGAATAGGCATCTAATTTAGCAATCACAAAATCTGCTAAAGATAAATCTTTTCTTACCTCTTCTTTATCCATTAGAGAAGAATTGGTTAAAACTGCTATTTTTTCTTTACGTATCTTCTTTATTGTTTTAATAACCTCACCTAAATTTCTTGCTAAAGTAGGTTCTCCGCTTCCGGAAAAAGTAATATAATCTATTTTTATCTCTGGTAGCCTCTCTAATTCCTTAATAAGCTCTTTGAGAGGAACATAGATTTTTCTTTCAGTTGTGTATCTTTTTGTTGGACCGAGTTGGCAATATATGCAGTTGAAATTACACATTTTTTTTTGTAGTGAAACTAAATCTATACCCAAAGAACTTTTCAACCTCCAGGAAAAAACAGGACCATAGATATATTTAAATTTTTTGTGCATTTTTTATAAAATAGTTAAATTGTATCTTTATTCTTTAATAAGGAGCTTTAGCCAGCCCATGAATAAAAGTCCCAAAATAAAAGTTATAAGGGCGATGTTTGATTTTTTAATATCCTTCTGCTTATGGAGTTCAGGTAGTAAATCCGACGAGGCAATATAGATAAAGCCGCCCGCAGTAAAGGGAATCAAAAATACAGCGATATTCTCTACCCAGCCGGTTATAAGATAACCTAAGATCGCTCCCAAAATACACATTATTGCTGAAAGAAAATTAAACCACATAGCTTTAGTTTTACTAAATCCTCCATAGACCAAAATTCCAAAATCTCCGATCTCCTGAGGTATCTCATGAAAAATAACTGCTAAGGTAGTAATGATCCCTAAATGAATATTAGCGGCATAACTTACTGCTATTAACAATCCATCACAAAAATTATGAATTCCATCGCCAACAAGATTTAGATAGGTAAATGTATGTATATAACATACACCATCATGACAATGCCGCCAATATAGATATCTCTCTAAAAGGAAGAAAAAAACAAAACCTGCAATCACAAAGTACCAACTTATATTTTCTCCTTTTTCAAAAGCCTCGGGTAATAGATGCAAAAAACTTCCTCCAATTAAACCTCCGGCAGCAAACCCCACTAAGAATAAAAGAATTTTCTCTAAAAATTTTTCTTTAAAAATGAGACTAATTATTCCTATAAGAGAAATTAAGCTGATCAGAAGCGTTGAACCTAAAATCCAAAAAATTACCATACTCCACCCTCCTTTTTATTTTTGCTAAAAAAGGAAAGATGAATTGATTCCATCCTTGCTGTCCCTTTTCTGTTATAATATATACCTCTTATCGATTTTTGTAATTAAAGTTAAAGAATTGAAAACCTTACGTATCAATCAATTCCTCTGCCTGTGCTTGACATATTAAGAGTTACATGTTTTACACCTTTAATTGACTTTAAGGCGTCGAATAACTCTTGCGTTTCTTTAGAATTTCCTTTAATTGCAATTATCTCTAGACAGTTATTATGGTCTAAATGGATATGTTGAGTAGATATAATTACTTTATTAAAATTATGTTGGACATGAATAATCTTATTTAAAATTTCTCTTTTATGGTGGTTATAAATTAAGGTTATTGCGCCAGCAATCTTCTTACCTTCTTCCCATTCTTTCTTTACTAGTTCTTGTCGAATTAAATCCCCAATTGCCTTGGAACGATTGGTATATTTCTTCTCTTTGATAAGTCTATCGAATTTCTCTACTAAGTTCTTAGACAAAGAAACTCCGAATCTGAATAATTGTGACATATCCGTATTACTTTTTTTTAAAAAGTAACAATTTATATTAACATCAAATTAAATCTCTGTCAAATCTTTTGAAGTTGATATATCTCTTACCTTTTTACGGACACCTAATCCCTGCACCTCCTGAACTGCTTTTTTAATCCGTAGCATGCGTTCTGAAGAGGGGGGGATGAGTGGAAAGATAATTTCTGATCATCGATTGAGGAATCTCAATAGCAAATCTCTCTTGGAATGATGCACATACACATGGATTAAAACCAGCGTAATAAATAAATTTTACACTAAAATAATCCGCTTCTCTCTAGATCGCGAGAATAACTCGCTTTAAATATATCGGTGGTGCGCATAACTAAATCACCCGCGCCGGGAGCAGTCTGTTCAGCAACTATTCCCAGAGGAATGCCGATAAGAAGTAATAAAAACGAGCCTATATGAGTCTTAGTAATATGTCCGCGTACAAAATGAGCCAGTTCATGAGCCAATACCGCTGCCAATTCATCATCGGACTTAATGAAATTCATCAGCCCATAGGTAACGTATATGGCCTCACTACTCGCAGCAGCGTTTACCTCTTGGAGATCAACCATTACAATCGGTACATATTTATCGGGACAGAACCCACGGTTACAAAAATATCCTTTAAAAAACCTTCTCTTGATATTTGGATTTTAACTGATTCACCTATTTTAGACGGTGATGATATTGATTAAATTCATATAAAGAAGTGATTTTCTTGTTACCCATCGTACGAGAACATCACCGACAGATATTCCTGCCTGCTGTGCAGGGGAATCAGTAATTACAGCAATAACTACAACTCCTCTATCGGTATTAAGACGGTATAGTCTTTTAAGATACCTATCAACCTCTAATACATAAATACCTAAATAAGGTTGCGACTCGCTTCCTACTTGTATCTCCTGTTGGGGGGTATCTTTGATATCAACTCATAACCAATATTATTCACCTTCTCTAACTGCTCCAACCAAAAAGCCAAAGACTTCACAGTTAATTCTTCCTCAGCCTCTAAAATTTCTCTTTGGATTACCGAAGGACCGTGATTGTAGCGCATCCATTCATAATAGAAAAAACAAAAATTAATAAAATAAAGCGCTCTTTCTTCATCTTCATAAAAATTTTAACACCGATTATATCTATACTGCAATACATTGAATAAAATAACTGTTTATC
Source organism: Candidatus Omnitrophota bacterium (assembly GCA_023819665.1). GTDB lineage: Bacteria > Omnitrophota > Gorgyraeia > Gygaellales > JAMWCP01 > JAMWCP01. The sequence continues at coordinate 8,978 of JAMWCP010000015.1, read as the reverse complement.
AAATATTGTAATTATGTAAAGTCATCTTATTATTTAAATAAACTAAATAAATTCTTTTGACCAGCGCCGATAATCTTTCAATTTAAAATCTTTTTTGGAATCAGAACTCCTTGCCATAGCCAAATCCTCTATACCACACAAAGCAGAATTACAATTAAGACAATTCCCTAAACAATTATAAAGAGGTTCAAATTTATTATTTTTTCTTACATATATAGGAATATCTATCCCCTCACAATTCTTAGAAGTCATAAATTCTTTATTTAGACCTAATATTCTATCATCCTTTATTTCGTATTCCATACAAAGGGCAAAAGTTATCTTTTTTTTCTCACAGACATTTTTTAAAAACTCAAAAATCTTTCTTCGATACTCTATCCTTGCATTTAAATAACCAATCCTCTCCTGATAAAGCTTGAGATAGTTATAATACATATCCATTCCAAAATATCTCTTAATGCAGTTTAAAATAAAACCTTTTATCCTCAAAGGTATATCTAATATACTGGCAACAATATGTCTTGCGCCAGAGTCTTGGGCCCTGGTAATTAATTCTTCCAAATGCTTTTTAGTATCGGTAATAAAAGGGAATATGGGATCGACTCTACAAACCGAAAAAATTTTTTCTTTAGATAATCTTTTTAGATTATTAAATAACTCTTCTGTATCTGTTCCGCCGGGTGCTAAAATTTTTCTTAATTTCTCATCCGTAGTTAAAATAGATACCTGACCAAAGGAGTGTCTCTGTGTTTTTATTAACTCGATTACTCTTTGCGGGATTTTACACTTTGTAATAAATTCTATAGGTATATCTCTCTTTATAAATTCTAAGATTATTTTTTCGGAGAGATGAAATCTATCTTCTATTTCTTGAAAGGGGTCAGTAACCGGAGACAGGTATCCACAGCTGGTTACATCTATAGAATCAAGTTGCCGGGAAACTACTCTATCAAAATCATTACAGACAAAAATAATATTTTTTTTATTAAATATCTCAAAGTATCCCGGTAAAGCCCGGGCATAGCAATAAAAACATCCCACCGAACATCCATTGTAGGGATTAATAAGAAGCCTTTCTGCGGTGCACTCCCTTTTTCCCGAATACCAACCATGGAGTTGTTTTTTGGTAGAGATTATCTTGAGTTTATACATTTTTCATAGAAATACCAAACTCCTTTAATGCCTGCCAGATAACTCTTTCTTCCATACAGAGATATACCCATAAATGCTTTGCTCTCTTTCGGATAAACTCTAACATCTTTTTATATATATTAAAGCGAATTTCTTTAGGATAACGCAGTTTGCCATCAAAACCCAAAATCAATTCCTCATCTAAAATTTTATTTTCGGGAAAGCGATTCTCAATAATTTTTTTAAGTCTGGGGTTAAACCTTAAAGTTCCTAAGCTTATCCATAAGATACTATCTTCTTTTATCTTATCAAAAAGATAATTTAGCAGTTCTTTATAGTCATATTGCCACCCTTCATAATAGATAATCGGATCAAAATGAAAACCGACCTTAAATCCTGCCTCTATGCATTTTACAGCAGAGACAATTCTTTCTTTTAAATCAGCAGTATAAAACTCACATTCTTTGATTATCTTCTGCGGATTTAGCGACCAGGATATAACTATATTTTTAGAGGATTTTGCATTTAGCAGAAAATCGATATTTTTGCTTTTAGTTTTAAATTCAAAGTAAATATCTGGGTAATCTCTAAAAAAATTGATTAACTCCACTGAATACTGCGTTATATCGTCGAGAAATAGAGAATCAGTAAACTCGCCGCTTCCTATTCTTAATTTAGAAGATCTTTTAAACTTCTTAAAATATCTAAAGAAGTCTTCTAGGTTGCCAGAAAAAATTATTCCTGCGGAATCGGTGTACTCCTGAAGATAACAATAGATACATTCATAGGGGCAACCAAAACCTAAATTTAAAATGGAATATCCACAGTTTAAAGCATCTTTTGTACAGGGACAATTTTTTAAAAAATCATATTTTTCTTTTACAATAAAAAAACTCTCTTTTCTAAGATTGTAATCTTTCAAAGTGTACCCGTGAGCTTTAAGGTAATCCTTTAGTGTTTCTATTTGAATAAATTCTGCCCGGGGGAAAAATCTTTTAAATCTTTTAAGCAAACTTAAATCTTCAGTCTCTTTTTCAAAATAGATTTTTTTAGGATACAGTTTAAATTTCTTTATGCGAAGTTTATTCTCCGGCTGGATATCTAAAATTGGTAGATAAAAACGCGGCTCCTTTTCCTTTAATAAGGTATAAGGATAGCGTCTTTCTAAAAGAATCTTTTTGATGAAAGAAAAATCTCTGCCCTTTAAATCTCTGGTGATTTTTAAAAAATTAATTTTTTCTTTTTTAGAGATCTCATATAAAAGACGAATAATTTCATTTTTTTTATTTATCCCAAAATAGGGAAAATTTTTCTCTACCGTTCTTTGAATGGAAAAAATATCTAACATCTAGAAATTATAAAATTGAATGGTCAAAAATGAAAAATGCCGAGGGTCAGAATCGAACTGACCACGCCTGCCTTTTCAGGGCAGCGCTCTACCACTGAGCTACCTCGGCATTTGTAAAATATTATATTATTTTTTTAAATTATTTTAAAATTATTTTTTTGCCTCCTCTATAATTCTCACAAATAAATCTTGAGCTAAATTTAAATTTGGAAGATGATATTTTCTACAAGAAATTTTTATACGGTTTAAATGCCGGGTTAAACGCACTATTCTTATCCAGATTTTACTTGACTCTATCTCTGCATGGATATAGCCACGAACATAATCTTCAATAAGAGGCTTTCCGCGATGACGTATCAAATTAAGAGAAGAATTCCAGAGTTTATCATAATCAGTTTCGGTCTCTACTTGAACTGTATCTTTACTTACCGCATATCCTCCTAAAGCACCGGCTGCCCCTCCCAGGATCAAAGGTGCACAACCTAAAACACAGACTGTATATAAAGTACAAATTAAGTAAATTATCCTTTTCTTTATCAATTTTAGACCTCCTTTTGTCTAAATATTTTAACAAAACAAAAGAAAAATAATAAAAGAATTATCACCCAAGAGCTACTCATAAAAATCCAACCCCCTAAATTCATCTCAATCTCTCCTCTACAAATCTTTTCTTTCTCCAGGCAATCTTTACTAAAATGGCTAACACTAAGAATAGAACTATAAGGGATATCCGTGTAACCATTATATAAGGACGTATATCTAAAGAAACATTTTTTAATATTATTACAGGTAGTCCCTGTTGGATAAACCAAAAACCCAAAATAAAGAACAAAAATAAAGGCGTGATATATTTGATAATGAATTTATAAAAGCGGGGAATAGGTAACTGCGCTCCCCGATGGATTTCCTCCCAAGCTCGCTCCATCCCAAAAACCCAGACAAAAAGAATAGTTTCAATTGTGCCAAATAAAACTAAAGAAAACGTTCCTCCCCAAAAGTCAAGTTCATCAACCACTCCTTTCCCCAATAGGAATATAGCGGGTTGACATAAAATAAAAGTAAGTATTCCAAATATAGATACTGCTTTTTTTCTTTCAATATCAAACTCGTCTTCCAAAAAGGCAATTGCCGGCTGTGCCAGAGAAACCGAAGAAGTAATCCCAGCTAAAAACAGAAGAAAGAACCATAGGAATCCAAAAATAGTCGATAAGGGTATTTTTTGAAGCACCAGAGGCATGGTAACAAAACCCAAATTGAATGCACCGGAAGTAGCAATATTTCTGATTCTATCAGGGCCAAAAAAAGCAAAGGCAGCAGGAATTATAATACTTCCTCCTAAAATTACCTCCGCAAACTCATTGGTGCTTACTGCTGAAAGCCCCGAAAGCACCACATCATCTCCATACGATAAATAACTGGCATAAGTAAGAATTACTCCAATTCCTACAGATAAAGTAAAAAATATCTGACCAGCTGCTGCCAACCAAACCCGTGCATCTCTAAGTTTAGAAAAATCAGGATTCCATAAAAAACCTAATCCATTATTTATATTCCAGCTAGGTCTATTCATATCTGGAGCTCCTAATGTAAATACCCGGATAAGAAGAATAATTGCACAGACCAAGAGAATAGGCATACCCCATTTTGCTAAACGCTCAATTCCTCTTCTTACCCCAAAATATACCACACCAATATTGAGGATAAAGGTAATTAAGAAAAAAACATAGGCGGGAAATAAAGAAGCAAAATACTGATTTCTTTCTAATCCCTGAAATCCTCTTAAGAATGCCTGCATCTGGGATTGTTCAGTAATGTTCTTGTATTTTCCAATTAAAGAAAAGAAACTATACGCTAAAGTCCAAGATTCAATATAGGTATAATATATAAAAATAACCAATGGACCAAAGATACCAATTACTCCAAAATACTTAATGAAACGATTTTTCTGCCATAGAGTATGAAATATACCGGGTGCCGTCCCATGTTCAAAACCTCCGCCGTATCTGCCTAACGTCCATTCAATCCACATCAACGGGATACCCAACAAAAATAAGGAGATAAAATAAGGAATCATAAAAGCACCGCCACCGTTAGAAGCTGCCTGGACGGGAAAACGCAAAAAATTACCTAATCCTACAGCGGAACCCGCCACTGCCATAATCACTCCAATTTTAGAACCCCAAGTTTCGCGCTTACTTAACTTCTGCATAATCAGGTGCAATTTTTAAGAAAAAATCCTCTATCCGTTTAATCGAATTCCTTACCTGGTGAGTCATTCGCCTATTAAGATCTAATCTTTTAGGCTGCACAGCTAAAATAATTATATTTATCTTTATCCTGGTTTGCAAGTAATTTATAGCCAAAAAAAGAGGAGAATTATGCGTAAAACCTAAATTAACCGTGTTTAAATCTTGAGGTCTAAACATCCTTATCTCACCGGCTCTACCGCCAAAATCTAATGCATCTATAATTATAATACTGGATGGCTTTTGTTTAATTATTTTCCCGAGATAATTTTCTAAATTTGATCCTACTTCCCATACAGTAAAATTAGTATTTCTTTTTAGTTTTCTAGCCAAAATAACCCCCATACCATCATCGGACCGCAAGGTATTCCCCATACCTAAAATAAGTAAAGGGGTTTTTAGATACGGTCTGATTCTATCTAATAGATTATTCATTTAGAGTAGAAAGTAGATTAAATATATTTTCTTTTGTTTTTGAAGATGGACTAGAAATTTCTATCATTGTCTTCTGTCTATCTACTTCTTTAAAAAATATTCCTACCGGCGTAGTATCTTTATCAGAAACATAAAAGGCAATTAAATCATCTGTCTTCCTATAAACAAAACCGCCATTTTCTTTCAGTTTATCCATAACCTTATGATAAGCAGTAAAATAATCGCAATCTAAGATCAATATTTTTGCCTCGCTTCTTTTATCCTCCAATATCTTGGTAGATATTCCTAAAAACCCTTTAATTTCTTCTTTTGTCCCTGCGCAACCTAACAAAATAAACCCCACCCCTATACATACAAATAATCTTCTCATCTTCCTACACCTCTTTTTTAAAAGAACTATTCCTTGATCAGTTCCTCAATCCTTGGTAATTTATCTCTTGCTTCTCTCTCTCCTCTTCGTATAAACTCCTCTGCTTTATGAAATTCCAGCCAGTTAAGGCCGCTGGTATCGGGATGTAGAATTATATCAGCAAAACTCTCCTCTTTCTTAGCAATCTCGGATTGCATTATCTCAATACTCCCAAAGATAAAATCAAAGATATTTACTTTAAAGATTTCTTTAACATCCCACTTCCACCCAAAGATACCAAATCTTTTTCTTATCTGAGAGGGAACCAATTTTTTTTCTTTAATCTTATCGTATGCCTTAAGTAGATCTTCTCTGGAAGGAGTAACATTTACTGCGATAATTTTTTTTATTCCTGATTTCACCAGTGCCTCTACCGGTAAAGGATTAAATATACCGCCATCTAAAAGCAGCTCATCCTCAAAGCGTACCGGCCTAAAAATACCGGGGATGGCACAGCTTGCCATTACCGCATCCAACAAGGATCCTCTATCAATAATTATTGACTCCTTTGTTTTTACATTGGTAGCTAAAATCCTCAAAGGTAATTTAACATCATAGAAGGTTTTATTTCCTAAATATCTTTTTAAAAAATTATATATTCTTCTTCCTCGTATAAATCCTAACCGCGGGAATCCCAAATCTAAAAGATGAATAATTTTTTTTGGATCTTTAAATTCCTTGGTTATCTCTTCAATTTTATAGGAATCTAAACCTATTGCCCATAGACTCGCAATTAATGCCCCGATACTTGAACCAGAAATCATATCCACATTAATCTTTTTCTCTTCTATCACCCTTAAAACTCCAATATGACATAATCCATAGGCAGCACCCACACCTAAAGCAATCCCCAAGGTGACCTCTCCTAATTGACGGGAAATCCTTTTTATAACTTTAGAGTATTCACAATCCGGTGTATCCAAAAATATTCTTTTAGGATTATTAAATTCTAGATGGGGCAAGGTAGCAAAAACAGAGTGTTCTAAAATCTTTATTCTTTCTTGATGATTCAATGGACTTAAACGATAGTCATTAATCAATATATCAATTTTTTCCTCTCTGAATTCAAATTCTTTTTTTAGTCTTTCAATAAGATGTCGTGTCCTCTTCAGTTCCAATATATCCGGCCCGCTTAAAATATGAATAATATCAGATTGATTTAAGATACTAAATACTTCTTTATCCAATGCCGAAGGAAGATCCAGAAGTATATAGTGATAATCATTTACTAAAATACTTAATATTCCTAAAAGTTTACTTAAACCGGACTCATCTTCTAAATTGTAAAAAATACAAAGAAGGTCTATGCCATAATCTGTATTAAGAATATAATCCTTTAGTTCTTCTACATCTATGTTTATTTGAGAAATATCAATCCGCTTGCTACTTTCATCTAACTCTAAAAAATCTAAGATGATAGGATAGGTATCTTTAGAACTTAAACTTAAAATAATCACTGATTTATCTGTTTCTCTTTTTAATCCTAAGGAAAGATTTACTGTATACAACGTCTTTCCCATCCCACTGGCAGCACTGAATACAGATATGACGGTGCTCTCAAAGATAGTCTTTTGATGAATATCTTTACGTTTAAGTCGGCGCGAGAGAGTAAGACTTAGATCTATAGCTAAAGAAGGGATCTTTCTTAAGATATAATCAAAGTCATTCTTTTCAATTTTTATTATAAGGCAGTCATTGATGGTCTGGGCAGTTACAGAGTGTGGCTCTCCAGTTAAAAGAGAAATCATTCCGAAATATTTCCCTCTATGGAGATATTCTAAGATATTTTCAGTCCCATCCGGATTCTGAGTAGAAATTTTAACCCTTCCTGAAATTATACAGAAGAAGGCATTAGGTGGGTCTCCTTCTCTATAGATAATTTCACCTTTTCTATAATCCACAATCTGTATTCTTTCTTTAAGGATCTGATAATCATCCGACTTAAGTTCTTTAAATAAAGGAATCTTTTTTAAAATATCATCTAGATCCATAAGTTATAATTTGTATTCTTTACACACTTGAGAAAAATTCTTAGCGCTTCTACGTATAGTACGACTAAAGGTTCGGTAGTCCACATCAATTAAGCCAAAATGTGGACAAAAACCTTTCTCCCATTCAAAGTTATCTAACAAAGACCAATAGAGATATCCAATGATTTTAGCTTTATTTTGTATTGCTTTATAAATCTGCTTAAGATGCGCCTCAATAAAATTCCATCTCTGATTATCATCATCGGTGGAGATGCCATTTTCCAATATAAATATATCTAAATTATACCGCTTAAGTTTTAAAAGTAAAGAATATAAACCCTCAGGATAGATAAACCAGCCTAAATTACTCTTAGGAATATCCTTTAATTGCTCTGAGTTTAAAGCAATAAATTCACTGGTATAATAGTTTACCCCAATAAAATCTAAACTCTTATTTTTTATTAAATCATCTAGTATCATAAAGTTAAAAAGATAATCTTTAAAATTAGAGATGAATTTATGATAAGGATTCTTAGACCAGCAGAAAAAACCACGTAGGTGTTTGGCGATACTTATCAAGGGAGAATTTAAATTTTTCTCTTTATATATTCTATGGATTAATCTATACGCACGAGTATGGGCTAAAACTAATCTTTTATATACCTGGATTGCTCTAAAAAGAGATCTCTTTTGAGGTGGCCATATCCCTTTAAAGTATCCCTGATAGATATAAACCATGGGTTCATTGATGGTAATCCAGAAACGCACGGATGAAGCCAGCTCCTGAACGATTTTTTCTACATAACGTAAAAAATAATCTATTGCTTCTTTATTTAACCAACCACCTTTTTGAGCAAACCATAAAGGTAAGGTAAAATGATTTAAGGTAACAAGTGGCTCCAAGTTTCTTTCCCTTAAAGATATTACTACATCCCTGTAATGCTCTATCTGGTTAAAATCCAAAAAACCTTCTCTTGGTTCAACGCGTGCCCACTCAATAGAGAAACGGTGGGCATTATGATTAAGAGATTTGGCTAAATCAAAGTCCTCTTTGTATAAATCGTAGTGTCGGCAGCATTTACCGGAAGGTTCTAAGCCATGCTTTTTCTCATAGTGCCACCAGTCAGAATAAAAATTATCTCCCTCCACCTGATAGCTCGAAGTAGAAGACCCCCACCAGAAACCTTTGGGAAACTCAAGCATATTTTTATATTATATAATAAAAATCTTTATTTTTAAGAAAGAAGTTAATTTGGAGAAGACGATATTAAAATATAAGAGAGAAGAATGGTTTCTTTCTTCTAGCAAAGAAGATTCTTATTTATTTAAAAAAATTACCTGTGTGGGATAGGCAAATTGGATATTCTGTTTTTCAAACTCCTCTTTGATTGCAAAGTTTATCTGCTGCTGGATATTCATATATTTGTTATAGTCGCTTC
>JAMWCP010000079.1 GCA_023819665.1 Candidatus Omnitrophota bacterium | reverse complement strand
GCCGAAGAGATCGCTCATAATAAAGATGCCATTGGTTATTATGGAATGGGATATCTTAATCCCAAAAACAAACCCGTTGCTGTAGCTATAGATAAATCTTTAGAATATTTCCTACCTAAAATCAAAGCAGTGATTTCCGGTCAATATCCCATATCACGCCCTCTTTTCTTTTATTTTAAAGGTGTTCCTGAAGGAGTGATTAAAGATTTTTTGAATTTTGTTCTTTCTGATGAAGGACAAAGGATAGTTTTAGAATTAGATTTTGTCCCCTTAAGAGAAGTGGATGTCAAAAATTAAAGAATTCATTATAGAAAAGATTATTTTTTTATGCGGCATAATCACAATTGTATTTATTATCCTTATTTTTTTATTTCTCCTTAAAGAAGGATTGTCGCTTTTTAAAAGCGTAAGAATATTTGAGTTTATTTTTGGTAAAAATTGGTATCCTATCTCAGAACCCCCTCAATTTGGAATCTTACCTTTAATTCTCGGCTCTCTTCTAGTTACTTTAGGAGCAGGGATCATTTCCATTCCCGTAGGGATAGGTTGTGCAATTTTTATTGCGGAGGTTGCTCCCCGCTGGTTGAAAGATATCTTAAAGGCATTTATTGAATTGCTGGCTGCCATTCCCAGTGTAGTCTTAGGATTTATAGGAATGGTTACGCTTGTACCTTTTGTTAAGAATTTTTTTGGATTACCTACGGGTCTGACTGCTTTTACCGGTTCAATCATGCTTGCTTTTATGGCTATGCCTACAATGGTTTCTATTGCCGAAGATGCTTTATATGCGGTTCCCTATACTTATAAGGAAGCAGCTTATGCTTTAGGAGCCAGTCGCTGGCAGACCATTTATAGAGTGATAATTCCCGGTGCTTTTTCAGGAATATTGGCTGCTATCATGTTAGGTATAGGAAGGGTAGTGGGAGAAACCATGGCAGTAATGATGCTTACAGGAAATTCTGCTCGGATCCCCCAGAGTTTTTTTGATCCTGTGCGAACATTAACTGCTACTATCGCTAATGAGATGGGTGAAGCCGTGGTAGGGAGCCAACATTATTTTGCCCTTTTTTCCATCGGAATAGTTTTATTTATAATTAGTTTTTTTGTCAATATCACTGCGGATATATTTATGCATCATAAAAAATAAATGAAACCCCACACAAAACAGAGAATTGCTTTTAGTTTTCTTTTTCTATGTACACTTTTGGTAATACTACCCGTGGGTTTAATTTTAATTATAATTATAAAGAATGGACTGCCGGCATTAAGTTGGCAATTTTTAACTGATATCCCCCGTGCTGGAATGCGGGAAGGAGGAATATTCCCTGCCATTATAGGAACTTTTTATCTTGTTTTGGGAGCAATTATCTTTGCTTTACCTATAGGAGTGATGTGTGCAATTTATCTTAATGAGTATACTAAAGAGAATATCTTCAGTCGTCTTATAAGATTAGCCATCATTAATCTGGCAGGTATCCCTTCTGTAGTGTATGGACTTTTTGGAATGGCGCTCTTTGTGATGTTTTTTAAATTTGGGACCTCTATCCTTTCGGGCGCTTTGACTCTCGGAATAATGATCCTTCCCGTAATCATCACCTCAACCCAGGAAGCGCTCCGTTCTGTTCCTAAGGAATTTCGCGAAGTGAGTTTTTCATTAGGTATAAGTAAGTGGCAGACGATTAAAAGAGTAGTTCTACCCTGTGCCTTTCCGGGGATTATTACCGGAGCAATTTTAGGAATTGGTCGAGCAGCAGGAGAAACTGCTCCTCTTTTATTTACGGTTGCTGCTTTCTATCTGCCTCGTCTTCCTCGTTCTATATTTGATCAGGTGATGGCTATTCCTTACCATCTGTATGTTATCTCTACCCAAATCCCTAATATTCCGGAAAAGATACGTTATGGAACTGCTCTGGTTTTAGTGATTCTGGTGTTAGGAATAAATCTATTCGCTATAATTTTGAGAATAAAGTTAAGACGCAAGCAAAGATGGTAGATAATCCGATAAATATCGAAGTAAAGGATTTGAATGTCTGGTTTAAGGATATTCATGCCTTAAAAGGAATAAATTTAAGGATCTATAAAAATGAGATATTAAGTATTATTGGACCTGCTAATAGTGGCAAGACCTCTTTTTTAAGAACCCTGAATAGATTAAATGATTTAACCGACGGATTTAGAATGACGGGAAAGGTTATTTTTGATGGTAAAGATATCTATAGTAAAGATATAGATGTAAATTTATTAAGGATAAAAATAGGAATGGTTTTCGCTCTCCCTATCCCTTTACCATTTTCTATATTTGATAATGTCGCTTATGGTTTGCAAGGTAGAATAAAAAATAATAAAGAGATTAATCAAAGGGTAGAGAAGGCACTAAAAAGTGCATATCTCTGGGAAGAAGTGAAAGATAGGCTAAAGGAGTCTGCTTATAAACTATCCGGTGGGCAGCAACAGAGATTATGTATTGCACGGACACTTGCTTTAGAACCACAAGTGATACTTTTTGACGAACCATGTTCTGGTTTAGACCCTATCTCTACTGCTAAAATAGAAGAAGCAATGATAAGATTAAAAAATGATTATACTATTATTTTAGTAACTAACAATACAAAACAAGCAGCACGTGTTTCTGATCGTACCGCTTTCTTTTTATCGGGTGAACTTATTGAGACAGATATAACTAATAAGATATTTACTGCTTCAATGGATAAACGTACTGAGGATTACATTACCGGAAGATTTGGATGAGCCAATATAAAATAAATGTCACAAAACTTAACCTTTGGTATAAGGATTTTCAGGCATTAAAGGATATCAATCTCTCTATAAAAAGTAATCTAATTACCGCTATTATCGGTCCATCGGGTTGCGGTAAATCTACGCTTTTAAGAACTTTTAATCGCATGAATGATCTAATTGAAGGGGTCAGAATAAAAGGTGAAGTTCTTATAGACGGAGAAAACATTTTAGATTCAAAGATAGATCTTCTTTCCCTGCGTAAAAAAGTAGGGATGGTTTTCCAGCGGCCAAATCCTTTTGCGTTGTCTATTTTTGAGAATATTGCTTTCTCTTTGCGGATTCAGGGAATAAAAGATAAGAAGAAAATTGAGACATTCGTAGAAAAGAGCCTGAAGTCAGTCTTCTTATGGGACGAACTAAAGGATAAACTGAAGAGCTCTGCGCTTAGTCTTTCTTTGGAGCAAAAACAGAGACTCTGCATTGCTCGGACATTAGTAACTATGCCTGAGGTTATTCTTATGGATGAACCTTGTTCAAGTCTCGATCCGCTTGCTACTTTAAAAATTGAAGAATTATTACAGTATCTTAAAAAAGATTATACCATTGTTATTGTCACTCACAATATGCAGCAAGCAAGTAGGGTTTCCGATGAAACAGGTTTTATGCTTTTAGGAGAGTTGATAGAGTTTGGACCAACTAAAGAGATTTTCACTAATCCTAAAGATAAGCGTACCGAAGATTATATCAGTGGAAGATTTGGATGATTTATTCTGTTTTAGAAAATAAACTCATCAGATAAAAATATAAAAAGGAGGAAGGATGGAAAGATTTTTTGATAAGGAATTGGAGCAGTTATACAGAAAGTTAAAAGATATGGCAGAACTTGTAAAAAATTCGATTCAAAACTCTATTGATTCGCTGAAGAGTAAAGATCAAAAACTCGCTCAAAAGGTAATCGACGAAGACCGATTTATAGATGAATTGGAAATCTCTATAGATGAGGCCTGTCTTGAATTAATTGCGCGTAGACAACCCGTTGCTTATGATTTAAGATTTATTACTATGGTGATGAAAATCACTACTGACCTTGAAAGAATTGCTGATCTTTCAGTAGATATTGCTCAACGTGTGTTGGAGTTATTGGATAAGCCTTTACTTAAACCATTGATAGATATTCCTAAGCTCTCTGAGTTAGCCCAAAGGATGGTTAAATCCGCTATTGATTCTTTTATTAATCAGGATACTCATTTAGCTAAAGAGGTTTGCCTTTCCGATGATGAGGTAGATAAATTGAGAGATTTGATACAAGACGAACTTATCTATGATTATATGGTAAAAGACTCTTCTACTGTACCTCGTGCAATTCCTTTGCTTCTGATTGCTCGGCATTTAGAAAGAATCTGTGACCATGCTACCAATATTGCTGAAGATATCATATATATGATTCAGGCTAAGATAGTTAAACATCATCGAGAAAAATTGGAAAATAACAATGATAAAAAATAAGATAAAAAAAATAATATTTTTTCTCACTATCTTTTTGATATTAATTTCTATTTTAGGATTTAAAATAAAGGAATATAAGAAATATACCTTATGGCATCAGAAAAGAAAGCAAATTCTACAAAGATTACAGGATGAAATATTAATGGAAGTAAGTAGTTTTAATCAGAAATACAGTGTCTTTATTAAAGATCTTAATACCAATTATAAAATCAGTTTAAATGAAGATGTAGTTTTTCCATCTGCTAGTTTAATAAAGATTCCCATTATGGGCTGTGTGTTCTGTGCGGATAGAGATAATATAATTAGACTTAATGATAAAATTGTCATCAAAGATACGGATAAAACTGAAGGATCAGGGATATTAAAAAATCTACCTTCAGGAACAACTTTAGATATTGAAGATTTGATTCATCTAATGATCAGTCAGAGTGATAATACCGCCACTAATATTTTAATAGACCTATTGGGATTTGAATATCTAAATCACTGTTTTAAAAAATTA
>JAMWCP010000078.1 GCA_023819665.1 Candidatus Omnitrophota bacterium | reverse complement strand
GAAGTCATGATCACTACTGTGTTTCTAAAATCAACTTTTCTGCCAAAACTATCTGTAAGTCGCCCGTCTTCTAAAATTTGCAGAAGTAAATTAAAAACATCAGGATGTGCTTTTTCTATCTCATCTAAAAGTACCACTGCATAAGGCCTGCGCCTTATTCTCTCTGTAAGTTGACCACCCTCTTCATAACCCACATATCCCGGCGGAGCACCAATAAGGCGAGAAACATTAAATTTTTCCATATATTCTGACATATCTAGTTGCACTAAAGCATCTTCGTCACCAAAAAGAAACTCTGCCAGGGCTCTCGCCAGAAGAGTTTTACCTACTCCCGTCGGACCTAAAAATATAAACGAACCTATAGGCCGACGCGGATCTTTTATACCAGCGCGTGAACGTCTTATCGCTTGAGCAATGGCTAAAATTGCCTCATCCTGACCAACCACCCGTTTATGTATCTCCTCTTCTATCTTCAATAATTTTTCGCTCTCTTTTTCCTCCAAACGAAACAGAGGTATTCCTGTCCACTGAGAAACAATCTTAGCAATATCCTCCGCAGTAATTTCGGGTCGTAACTTAGATTTTGTCTCCTCCCATTTGCGATTTAAAACATCCAACTCCTGCCTTACTTGCCTCTCTTGATCTCTTAAATGGGCTGCTTTTTCAAAATCCTGGATTTTTATATAAGCTTCTTTTTCCTTTCTTAAGGTTTCAATTTTTTCTTCTAATTGTTTTATTTCCGGAGGAACTACTAAAACATTAAGTCGAGCACGCGAACCAGCTTCATCGATCAAATCGATTGCTTTATCAGGCAAAAATCTTCCACTTATATATCTATCAGAAAGCTTTGCAGCTGCCTCTAAAGCTTCATATTTATAAATAACCCGATGATGGAGTTCGTATTTTTCTTTTAATCCTTTTAATATCTCAATCGTCTGTTCCACAGAGGGGGGTTCTACCATAATAGTCTGAAATCTCCTCTCCAAAGCAGCATCTTTTTCGATGTATTTTCTATATTCATCTAAAGTAGTAGCACCTATACATTGGATTTCTCCCCGAGAAAGTGCGGGTTTTAAAATATTAGAAGCATCAATTGCTCCTTCGGCAGCACCCGCGCCTACTAAAGTATGCAATTCATCTATAAAAATAATTACATCATGAGAACGTTTTATCTCCTCCATTACTGCCTTGATCCTTTCTTCAAATTGTCCACGATATTTTGTCCCTGCAATCATTAAAGCTAAATCTAAAATAACAATGCGTTTATTTCTTAAAATCTCAGGCACGTTCCCCGCCACAATAGCCTGAGCCAAACCCTCTACAATAGCCGTCTTTCCTACCCCTGCTTCTCCTAAAAGTACAGGATTATTCTTGGTTCTTCTACTTAATATCTGAATCACCCTTTCTATCTCATTTTTCCGATCAATTACAGGATCAAGCTTCCCTTCGCGTGCTAAGCTAGTCAAATCTCTTCCAAAAGCATCCAAAGCAGGGGTTTTAGTTCTTGTCTGCGCCTGTCCAAAACCAGGAAGTGTAGATCCCAATAGGTTCATCACCTCATTTCTTACTGTCTCTAAATCTAATCCTAAATTCATTAATACCTGGCTAGCCACCCCTTCACCTTCACGAATAAGTCCCAAAAGGATGTGTTCGGTACCGATATAGTTATGTCCGAGATTACGTGCCTCCTCAGCGGCTAATTCTAATGCTTTTTTAGCCCGCGGAGTAAAAGGTATGTCTCCTAAAATTTGAGTAGTAGGGCCAGGTTGAACAAGTTTTTCTATCTCTAAACGTATATTTTGAAGATTAAGTCCTCTTTTCTGAAGCACCGTAGCTGCTACCCCTTCACCTTCACGAATAAGTCCCAAAAGGATGTGTTCGGTACCGATATAATCATGATTAAAACGTCGAGCTTCTTCTTTTGCTAAGACAATAACTTTCCTTGCTCTTTCTGTAAATCTATTAAACATAACTTACCTCCTCTAAAAATCTAACTGATTTTTTCTAAAGTTTTCCGAATAATCTCTGCACGTTTAACATCTCTCTCATGTGAAGATAATCTCTTATTTTCTATCTTCTGTAAATGTGCCGGTTGAGTAATAAGAAACAATCTATTTATGGTACTGCGATCTATATCCTTAATTATATCTAAATCAACTCCTAATCTTAACATTGACAGTAAATCTATCGTCTCCTGGCTTGAAATAATAAAAGCACTCTTCAATATCCCAAAACTTCTCCATATTTTATCTTCAAGTATCGCCCGCTGATGTGTAAAGAGATGTTGACGCATCTGTTCTTCTTGTTCTATTACCTGTTTTATTAGAGCATTGATATTGGAAATAATTTCCTCCTCTTTATGCCCCAGAGCAACCTGATTAGAAACCTGAAAGAAATTCCCACTTGCCTCTGTACCTTCTCCATAAAGACCACGTGTAGTAAAACTTAACTTTGCTATCGCTGAAAGAACCCGATTTATCTGTCTACTCATTACTAAAGCCGGTAAGTGCAACATCACTGAGCCACGTAGACCTGTCCCTGTATTAGTAGGACAACTCGTAAGATATCCCCACTCAGACAAAAATGCAAAATCTAAGTGTTCTGACAATACATCATCTATTCGATTCATTATACTCCATGCTTCAAAGAGACTAAAGCCTGATTGCATTACCTGTATTCTTAAATGATCTTCTTCATTAATCATAATGGAAATTATCTCACTTTTCTCCAGTACCAATGCTCTATAATTATCCGGCCGAGCATGTTCATAAGACATAAGATGCCTCTCGATAAGAAACTGTTTATCCAATGCATCAAGCTGTTGCATATCAATAAAAAGACTACCTTTTAAAAAATCTACCTTTTCTACTGCAGTGCGTACTGCGTCTATAACCTCTTGACCTTGTTTTTTATTTAAACGGTGAGGAAAAGGAATACTATTAAGATTTCTAGCTAAACGCACACGGCTAGAAATCACAATATTTGAATAAGGGCCACTACCTTTCAACCATTCACTCGTATGATTTATAAGATCATCTATTCTCATTTTTCCTGTTTACTTTTTCCAGTTCCCTAATTTGATCACGGATGCGGGCTGCCTCTTCAAACTCTTCTGCTTCAATTGCTTTCTGTAATTTTTGACGTAAATCCTCCAAAATATTCTTTTTATCTTTATCAGCAACGGCGGTTACCTTTAAAGGAGTTTTACCTATATGTTTATTTGACCCATGTATCTTCTTAAGTAAAGAACTTAAGTATCTCTTAAAAGTTATATAACATTGAGAGCATCCCAGTTTTCCTATCTTTTTAAAATCTTCATAGGAAATTCCACATTTAGAACATTTAAGCCTACTCGATTCTGTCTCTTCTATACCTTTACCAAATTCTGCTAATCCTGCTAAAAGATCCCCCAAACCAAATTGTTGTTCCATTTCTATACTCTTGTTACGTGCACACTCTTCACAAAGATGCAATTCGGTTACCTGATTATCAATTATTTCGGTAAGATGTACGGTAGCTTCGTTTTTACCACATAAATCACACAGCATTTTCTCCTTGCAATTCCTTTCTTATACTTATTAATAAATTTTTACTAATACCTTACACCTTCAATTTTGGTAAGCTTTCTAAATTCCTTCATTATTTTTAGGGTAATTTTACCTGGTTTACCACCGCCAATTACGCGTCCATCTACTTTTATCACCGGAATAATTTCTGCAGCGGTACCGGTAAGAAAACATTCATCACTGATGTACAATTCATGACGCGTAACTACATGTTCATGTACTAATATATTACTCTTACGTGCAATCTCCAAAACTGTATCACGTGTAATCCCCCTTAAAGTTCCCATGCATTGAGGGGGAGTATAGATTTGATTATTTTTAACAATAAAAATGTTATCACCGGTACATTCCGCAATATAACCTAACGAATCCAACATAATTGCCTCCTCATATCCGGAATTTATAGCCTCGATCTTTGCTAAAATATTATTTAAATAATTTAATGATTTTATTTGAGGATTTAATGCCTCAGGAAGATTTCTAACTGTAGGGACAGTAATAATACTCATTCCTTTTTTATATAAGTCCTGTGGATATAAAACAATCTTATCAACAATTATGATGACAGTAGCTTTCCCTTCGCATTTTCGTGGATCTAGTCCCAAATCTCCTTCTCCGCGCGTTACTACTACCCGAATATAAGCATCATCCAATCTGTTTATCTTAAGTGTATCGATCACCGCTTTCATCATCTCTTCTTTACTTAAAGGTATCTTTAACATTATAGAATGCGCAGATTCGAATAGACGCTGAATATGCTCTCTTAACTTAAATACCAAACGGTTATAACTACGAATACCTTCAAATACCCCATCTCCATAAAGTAAACCATGATCAAAAACAGATATTTTAGCATCCTTCTTGTCGTAAAACTTACCGTTTATATATACCTTCATTCTAATATTCCTCCCTTTTAATTTAAAATTCCATCTTTAAGATAGAAGATACTATGGGCAATCTTAGAGAGTTTCTCATTATGAGTAACAATAACTACTGTCATTTTATTTTTCAGGTTCAGTTCTTTTATTAAAGAAATAATCTCTTCTCCTGAAGAGGAATCAAGATTACCCGTTGGCTCATCACAGTAAAGTACTTTCGGTTCATTAATTAAACTACGACAGATAGCTGCTCTCTGCTGTTCTCCTCCTGATAGTTGCGCCGGAAAAAAATCCCATTTCTCTT
>JAMWCP010000077.1 GCA_023819665.1 Candidatus Omnitrophota bacterium | reverse complement strand
ATTCTGGGGCAACTCATTTTCATAACCAAACTATAGTTTTAACTGCTCTCGGAGAATAAATGTTAATTCTGTATAGTGTATTCTTTTATATTTTTTTATTAATAATTTTTATTTTAACCACAGTGCTCTTTTTTAAGATAGAGAAAATAAAAGCATTAAATTCACGTATAGATCGTCTTCAAAAATTAGTATCTGAATTAGACGAACAGGCAAAACTTATTGTGCGTACAGATATAGAATTGAACAAAACCCAGGAAGAATTAGATAAAAAAATCATGGCTCTGTATGCACTCCAACATATCTCTAGAGAAATAAGCAAAAACTTAGATGAATCAACCATATTTAATCATGTTCAGAGTTCTTATATAGAAGACATGGGATTTGAAAAATCTCTCATTTTTCTTTGGGATGATAAGAAGAGAGAATTTAAAAATGTCCTCAATATTGGTTATAGTCGTACAGAGGAAGAATCCATCACTCATAAATTAGAAGTTGATTTATATTTAAAACTTATAGAAACAAACAAAACTATCTCCTCATTTTATTCTTCTGATGAACTACTGAGCAAAAAGATCAAGGAACTATTCAAGGTAAATCTTTTTGTAATTGCCCCTATTTTACCAAAAGAAGGAACAAAAGGATTTATATTTGTAGGCACAGAATCCAGTGGTGCTGTATTAACCGCAGGAAACGAAGAACTGATTGGTATTTTAGCAAACCAAATCAGTCAGGCATTAGAAAACGCACGACTTTTCGAAAAAACATGGCAGGCGCAGCAAGAACTAGAGAGAAAAATAGAAGAAAAAACTATGCAGTTATCTTCTGCTTTAGAAGAAATAAAATTAATAAGTAAAAGAAAAACGGATTTTGTATCGGCGGTATCACATGAATTAAGAACCCCCCTTACCTCTATCAAAGGCTATGCTTCTATTCTTCTATCAGAGAGTCTTGGACCGCTATCCGAGGCAGTAAAAGAACGGTTAGAGAAGATAAATCGACATAGCAATGAATTGACTAAACTAGTAAATGATCTTTTAGATATATCACGTATTGAAGCAGGAAAGATAGTTATGAAAGAAGAAGTACTTAATCTAAAAGAGATAATTCTAGAAGTATTGGATTTAATTAATGTACAACTAAAAGAAAAAGAGATAAAATTAACGGTTGATCTCGCTAAAGATGCAGAATATGTACTGGCGGATCGTCAACAGTTAGAGCGTGTATTTATTAACCTATTAGGCAATGCGCTAAAGTTCACTCCGCCTAAAGGGAAAATCTTTATAAAGACAAGTTCCATAGATAAATTATGTCAAATAGATATTACAGATACAGGTATTGGAATTCCTCAGGAGTCGCTTCGATCTATCTTCGATGAATTTTATCGAGTAGATAATCCTATAAACCAACAGGTTAAAGGAAGTGGTTTGGGTCTTTCTTTAGTAAAACGCATAGTAGAAGCGCATGGTGGAAACATATGGGTAAGAAGCAAACTCAACGAAGGTTCTACTTTCAGTTTTACAATTCCTAAAGCAGAAAAGACAGGATAAAATGCCAGAAAAAATTCTAATTGTAGATGACGATCCTGATATAAGGGATATATTAAAAATTATTCTCTCCCAAGAAAATTATGAGGTAATAGAAGCAGATAATGGTGAAGATGCTTTAAAGATGATCAATGCTAAAAATCCCGATTTGGTACTTTTAGATTATAAAATACCAAGGCTCGATGGGAGGCAAGTATGCAGAATAGTAAAAGAGGACCTCTTAACCCAACACCTTCCCATCATTATGGTTACCGGTAAAGGAGATATTGACGATAAGGTAGAAGGTATATATGCCGGTGCCGATGATTATATAGTAAAACCCTTTGAACCAAAAGAACTTATTGCTCGTATTCGGATGGTATTACGTCACACACAGAGGGACTTAGAAGCAAATCCACTGACGCGACTCCCAGGAAATTTCTCTATATTAAAGGAATTAAATAGGCTTTTAGAAAAGAAACAGATCTTTGCCGTCTGTTATCTGGATTTAGATAAATTTAAAGCCTATAATGATAAATATGGATTTGAACGGGGAGACGATGTAATCCGCGCCACTGGCCGTCTGCTCATAAAGGCAGTCAAAAACTTCGGAGAAAAAGATGATTTTATTGGACATATTGGTGGAGATGATTTTGTAATTATCACTCATCCCAAGGTTGTAGACTCCCTCTGCCAAAATATTATCGAAGAGTTCAATAGAATTTCCCCTGCTTTCTATAATGAAGAAGACAGACAGAGAGGTTATATTATTGCCAAGGATAGAAAAGGAAATGAAGAAAAAGTTTCTTTACTTTCTATTTCTATTGGGGTAGTAAGCAATGAACACAGAAAGATTGAACATGTAGGGCAGATTGCTGAAATCGGTGCAGAGTTGAAAAATCTTGCCAAAAGATTTGGATACTCCAACTATGTAAAAGATAAACGTAGAGACTTTTAAATTTATTACTAATGAGAAATCAAACTTTCTTAATCGAACGTCTTTAAAAAACCTAAGATAAACTCTTGATTTATCTCTTATCTCTTTGAAAATTTGAAGTTTTTCCTCTTCTGAGTCTTGCGCTTGGGCAAGATCCTCTAAATTACAATGTATTCTTTTGTGCTTTCCCGGAAATGAAATATAGGACAGGTCTGTTTTACATTATCACAGAGGGTAATAACGTAATCAAAGTTGTCTTTGATAAACTCCATAACCGACTTCGAACGTTGTTTATAGATATCAATACCTACTTCTGCCATTACCTTTATTGCCAAAGGATTAAGCGGAGTAGGATTAACAGCCGCACTAAAGACTTCAAATTTATTAGTCGCCAAATGTTTTAAAAACTCCTCCACCATCTGACTACGCGCAGAGTTTCCTGTACATAGAAATAATAAATAACACTCTGAGTTTATTCATGTTATCCACAACAACCACGACCTGCAGAGGGCCTACAACGGGGTATAAAGGCATTCGTTGGGCTAAAACTATTGCTTTTTGAACCACCCTTAACCATAAAACCACCAAAGACCTGAATGGTTTTTTTGCTATGGCAATTGGGACACTCTGGCTTTAGGCCCTTTTCTTTCTCTGCCAAAGTAGCTTTTACTTCAAACTTAGTGTGGCATTCAGAACATATAAACTCGTAGATCATCCTGATCACCTCCAAAACTGATTAAAGTTTTTCTTTTACTATCTGAACTGCCTCTTCAGGCGTAGGGGTTCCTATAGAAATAATCTCATCTCCTATAGCCAAAATCGGCACAATCCCCGGGCCAAAACTGCCTAATAAGTTAGCTACATTTGGGAATCGTCTGGTAAAACCCTCTTCCATTATATCATATATTTCCACCTCTACACCTAAATTTTTGATGCTCTCTGTAAGTTCCTTTATATCATCTTGACTTTGGCCTATTGGCCCGCAACAACTTGAATTCGGTCCACAGGGAAATTGCAGCGGAAGGGTAAAGATCTTTACAATTTTGCTATTGCTACTCATAGCCTTTTACCTCCTCTTATTAAAATAAATTAAATATATATCCAGCAATTACGCAACCAATGAAACTCAATCCCACATAGAGCCATAATAATCTGGGTTTAAATACTGCGGAAAGCATAATTATAGAAGGAAGGCTTAATCCTGGTCCACCTAAAAGATAGGCTAAAGTTGCACCCGGACCCATACCTTTAGCAATTAAAGCTAAAGCTGTAGGGACCTCTACATAGGTGCAAACATAGGCAAGGATTGCCACAACAGACGCAACTAACACAGAATTTAAAGCCCTGCCTCCTACAAGGTTAACAATGACACTTGTAGGGATTAAAACTCTAATACAACCAGCAATCAGCACTGCTAAGACTAAATAATAATTTAAGGCAAAAAACAACTGCCAGGAGACCTTCCATAACTGAATGAGCTTTTGTCTGAATGTCCCCTGATAACCCTGGGGTAGAACCATACAACCTGATTGGTATTTAGTAGTATCTCTTTGGATTAAACGCCACTTTCCATCCTTGGTTTGCTCGATTATTTCTGACTCTTCAAGTTCTTCCAACTTCTCCTTATTTTCTTGACCAATTTCTTCTAATGTAAGACCGTCAGGATTTTTCATTAACTTAACTGCTAAAGAGTAGGCAAATTTTTGTATTTGAGGTGATAAATTGGGTTGAACATATATTTTAATCAGGTGCCTTAGGCCTTTACGTTTTTTCTGCCAATAAGAAACAATTAACCCCACAGACATGGCAATAGCAAATACAGAAATTACCCTGGCAAGGGCCATCTTTTTACCTAAAAGCCCAGCAGTCATAAATACAGTAGGCACATTAAGCATAGGGGCAGCAATTAAAAAGGCAAGCGTAGGACCTAAAGGAATACCTGACTCAACCATACCTGCCAATACTGGGACAATACCGCAGGAACATATAGGTATCAGCGAACCCGCAACTGTAGCCACAAAATTTGCACCAAAACCGCCGTAGCCCATCTTGTGTCTGACTTTTTCCCAAGAGACAAAGACAACCAACGCTCCTGCAATAAACATTCCGATAATCCAGTAAGGCAGAAGTTCAACTAAAAGTGCAGCGCCTTTAATAATAATATACCAAATTACCAAAGGAATATTCCAGCTTAATGGTGTATCTATTTCTTTTACTCTTGCCTCCAAGCCACTAAGACCTTTCTTTTGTAATATACCGGCCTTAAACATCGCTTCCCAAGATAAATTATGTGTGGCTACATACCAAATTGCCAAAATATAAAGCGCAATTACACAAATAAAATAAAACCATTCTTTTTTACTCAATTCTGTG
>JAMWCP010000076.1 GCA_023819665.1 Candidatus Omnitrophota bacterium | reverse complement strand
ATTGGATATTTGAACCGCCACACTCAACCCCCACCTCTCTTATACAGGCAATGGCTGCGTTGCGCATCTTTTGATACTCCTTATCAGTTAAAGTCTGAATGGGCGCAACCGTAATAGAATCTCCGGTATGAATACCCATCGGATCAAAATTCTCAATAGAGCAAATTATTACCACATTATCTTTCTTATCGCGCATTACCTCTAATTCAAATTCCTTCCAACCCACAATTGATTCCTCAATTAAAATTTCACCGATCATACTTACCTCTAACCCTCGACGGGCTAACTCTTGGAATTCCTCCATATTACAGGCAACTCCTCCACCCGTTCCTCCTAGGGTAAAAGAAGGTCTAATAATTACGGGGAAACCAATCTCTTCAGCAATTCTACACGCCTCTTTTAAATTATAAGCCTGCCTACTCTGAGGCAAATCCAATCCGATCCTTTGCATTGCCTGCTTAAACAGCTTTCTATCTTCTGCTTTCTCTATTGCCTTTATATCTGCACCAATCGTCTCTACTTTGTATCTTTTAAGCACACCCATGCGGTCTAAAGCCACGGCTACATTCAGTGCGGTCTGACCTCCTAAGGTAGGTAAAAGCGCATCTGGTCTTTCTTTTTTGATAATCTTGGCAACCATTTCCGGAGTAATTGGTTCAATATAGGTCTTATCTGCCATCTGGGGATCGGTCATTATAGTGGCGGGGTTAGAATTAACCAAAACCACTTGGAAACCCTCCTGTTTTAAAACCTTGCAGGCCTGGGAACCGGAATAATCAAACTCACATGCCTGTCCTATAACGATTGGACCGGAACCAAGAATTAAAATTTTTTTAATATCAGTTCTTTTAGGCATCCTTCATCATCTTCACAAATTCTTTAAAAATTATTTTTGCATCGTAAGGTCCAGGTCCTGCCTCAGGATGAAACTGTACGGAAAACACAGGTAATCTCATATGACGCATGCCTTCTAAGGTTTGATCATTTAAATTTATGTGGGTAATTTTAATCTCCTTTTTAGGTAGAGAATCAATATCGACACAGAATCCGTGATTCTGAACAGTAATATAGATTCTTCCAGACTTTAAGTCCTTTACCGGATGATTTGCACCGTGGTGGCCGAATTTAAGCTTATAAGTCTTTCCTCCAAAAGCAAGTCCTAAGATCTGATGACCAAAACATATCCCCAAGATAGGTACTTTCCCCAAGAGTTTTTGGGTGGTTTTAATCACATAACTTAAGGGTGCGGGATCCCCCGGTCCATTAGATAACAGAATTCCGTCGGGTTTAAGCCTTAAGATTTCATCCGCAGATGTATCGGCAGGAACCACAATTAGCTTACATTCATTCTTGACGAGTTCTCTGAGAATACTATATTTTACGCCGCGATCAGCTACAACCACCTTGTACCGGGCTTGCGCAGGGCTTAAGGTAAAACTTTTCTTTATGGTTACTTCCTTCACCAAATCTCTTCCTACCAAGCCGGGTAAGGTGGATAACTTTTTCTTTAAACTTTCTAAATTAAAATCCTGAGTGGACAAAATTGCCTTCATTGCGCCTTTTTCTCGGATATGCAGAGTTAACCTCCGCGTATCTATCCCCTGAATTCCTACAATATTGTTTTCTTTTAAATACTCCTCCAGAGACCTTTCTGCGCGCCAGTTGCTATAAATTTTACTTAATTCTTTTACCACAAAACCTTCTACAAAGGGTCTCCTTGATTCTACATCTTCTTTATTTACTCCATAATTTCCGATTAAAGGATAGGTCATGGTTACAATCTGGCCTTTGTAGGAAGGATCAGTTAAAATCTCTTGATAACCAGTCATACTGGTATTAAAGACAACCTCTCCGCCTTTTTCACCCTCTGCACCGAAGGCTCTTCCTACAAATACCTTTCCATCTTCCAAAACTAATATTGCCTTCATCTTCTATTATCCTGGCGCAGATTATCGGATAAAGCCGCCTTAATAAATTCTCTGAAGAGAGGATGAGGCCTATCGGGTTTGGATTTAAATTCCGGATGGAACTGCACCGCAATAAAGAATGGGTGTTCTTTAAGTTCAATTATCTCAACTAAATTCTTTTTGGGATAAATCCCAGAAAAAACCATCCCTTTCTTCTCAAAGATTTTTCTATAATTATTATTAAATTCGTATCTGTGCCGATGTCTTTCATAAATCAGGCTTCTTCTGTATATCTTAAAAGCCAAAGAGTTCTTTTTAATTCTACAGGGATAGCTTCCTAGACGCATGGTTCCGCCTAACTCTTTAATCTTGCTCTGCTCCTCTAAAAGACAGATCACCGGATATCTTGTCTTAGGATTAAATTCAGTAGAATTTGCCTCTTTAAAACCTAAGACATCTCTGGCAAATTCAATTACTGCACACTGCATCCCTAAACACAAACCTAAAAAAGGTAATTTATTTTCTCGGGCAAACTTTATCGCTTTAATTTTGCCCTCTATCCCACGATAGCCAAACCCCCCGGGTACTAAAATCCCTCTCATCTCTTTTAATATCTTAATGTTGTCTTTTTTATCCAGGAGCTCAGAATCTATGGGTTTAGCCTCTACCTCTGTATCATTGGCAATTCCTGCATGGATGATTGCTTCATAGATAGATTTATAAGAATCCCTTAAGGAGACATATTTCCCCACTAAAGCAATTCTAATTTTCTTTTTAGAAGAAAGTATTGGATTTACTACTTTGCCCTCCCAGATACTCAAATTAGAAGCTCGGCAGATAATTTTAAAATGGCTTAAGATAATCTCATCTAAAATTTGATTTTTAAAGATCAAAGGAACTTGATAGATAGTTTCAACATCGGATGCCTCAATCACTGCCTCTTTCTGGACATTACAGAATAAAGAAATCTTTTCTTTTATTTCATTAGTCAAAGGCTTCTCAGTACGGCAGATTAAAATATCCGGTTGAATCCCAATCTCTCTTAAGGTCCCTACGGAATGTTGAGTGGGTTTAGTTTTTAACTCATCGGAGGTTTTTATATAGGGAACTAAAGTCACATGGATATAGATAACGTTCTCATAACCTAAGTCTAATCGAAATTGCCGAGCAGCTTCTAAAAAAGGTAAACTCTCAATGTCTCCCACGGTTCCACCGATCTCCACAATTATAACATCCGCCTCTGAGGTATCGGCTACCTTTTTTATCCTCTCCTTTATCTCATCTGTGATATGCGGGATAACCTGAATGGTCTTTCCTAAATAATCCCCTTTTCTTTCTCGGGAAATCACCGAGAAATACACCTGACCACTAGTAACATTATTAACCTTACTCATCAAAGCAGAGGTAAATCTTTCATAATGGCCTAAATCCAGATCCGTCTCTGCTCCGTCTTCAGTAACATAGACCTCTCCATGTTGATAGGGGTTCATTGTGCCGGGATCAACATTAATGTAGGGATCGAATTTAAGGAAAGAAACCTTTAAGCCACGGGCTTCTAAGATTCTCCCGATAGAAGCAGAGGTTATCCCTTTTCCTAAACTTGAGATTACCCCTCCGGTAATAAAAATAAATTTTGCCATTTTAAAAATAAAAAGATAACTCCTTTTTTATTACCAGAATGATTATACCAAAAATAAATATAAAATCAAATCTTTAAAAATCTTTTCCTTAAAAAACCTTAAAAACTTAAATTCTTCTTTACTTAAATAAACTAAAGGCTTGAGGTGGATACTATGTGCCTGTATAGTTCTAAAATCTGTTAGTGCATAAAGTCTAAAGAGAGAAAATATCTTTTTGTAGTGTTAAAAAGTTGTTTTTATCAAAAATATAAAAATACGAAAGTCTAAATAAACTCTTTGTTAAGTAAAAGGATAAAACTTTCGCATCTTTATCAAGATTACTACCCTTCATCAACGATTTTAGAACTCTCTTATTAGAGATTCTCCGTGATTTTTTATCTCAGCAATTTCTGGAGATGGCAAGGTAAAAAATTGGCTGGAACTATTCCTCTCTTAATTGCACATTTTAAGCATTGCTTATTTTGTGCAATTAAGTTTGATCGGTTTCTTTAAAATTTATTCCTGAAGCGGGTTAGATACTAGAGATGCTTATCCTTCTCGCATTTAGATTAAAAAGCATGCGATATTGCTTAAAGCTTAAACTTACAGTTATTCTGCTCTTAACAAAAGATTTATCTTCTCTTCTTGAGTGGTTATCAAAAGAACTATCACAGACGTATCTAGTAAGGTTAAAAAGGTATAAAAGAAACACGGGTTCTTCCTTTATGGCTTCTGCCTTATGCCTAATCATGTACACCTGATCGGAGAACCAAAAGAACCTAAAAACCTTTCTAAATTTATGCAGGAATTTAACGTTCCTATGGAATAGTTATAGAAAAAGAATCATTAACCAAAGGACAAATGGTAAGCTCTTGGATGAATTACATATTTAGTAAAAAGGTACACTTTCTCTCTTAAAATAGCTACACTTTCCCGATTGGCTCGGAAATTGTCTCATAAAGGAATTATCTTTACCCAGACCTCTCTATTCCGCGGACCATCACCTTCACAGAAAAAAATCCCTTGCCAGGTTCCAAAACTGAGCTTACCATCTTCAACAAATACCGTCAAAGATGAACCAAAGATACTGGACTTGATGTGGCTATCAGCATTTCCTTCCGTATGAGAATAATTTTTATCCGGGGGAACCAACTTAGTCAATGTCTGGGTGATATCCTGTTTTACTGAGGGGTCATAGTTCTCATTGATGGTAAGTCCAGCAGTTGTATGGGGACAGAACAAAAAACAGATTCCTTCTTTAATCTTACTCTTAGGGACTACCTCTTCAACCTTAGAGGTTATATCTATAAGCTCAATCCTTTT
>JAMWCP010000075.1 GCA_023819665.1 Candidatus Omnitrophota bacterium | reverse complement strand
TCTAATGTCTTCTTTAACAAGATTGCCTCTGAACAATTAAATTTTTTAGAAAATATCCATAGATTTTTTAACTCTTTATCCTGAACCTCATCTTTATATTTTATCTCCACCGAGTTCTTCTTAAACCTACTATTTCTACAATTTGGCGCTTGGATAGAGATTTTAAAAGGAAGTTAAAAACTTCCCTTTTTTTCTCAAATGGGTATCTAAAGCCCTTCTCCCAATGTGGATTGTACTTCAATAAATTAATCATATTTCCAAAATTATTATAATTTATTGGAAGTATGTTTCCAATATTTTATCCTCTCCCACATCCCAAAACCTAAAGAGTTTTTTGCACCTAATCCGCAGTTGTAGGATAGTTCAGCCGATTTTGGGTCTGCCTCTAACCTGTATAAGCCCATCCACCCTTTAATTACCGTGGGTTTAGTTTGTTTTGCGTCTGATTTTTTGTATAAAATTACCTTTTCATCTGAAGAGCTTACCTTATAAGGTGTAATTTTAAAATCAATTTTTTTTAACTCCTCATTAAATACTGCAAAATATTTTTTCTTTAAGTTCTCTTTTATAAGTCTATTAAAATCTTCTTCAAAGGGTGAATAGTAATAGGTCTTCTTTGTTCCATCGGCTTTATTTAAAGTGCTATAAATGGTTATCGGTGAAAGCATCTTTATGATAATTTCTTTTTCAAATAAAGGCTTAGGCAAAACACTTATTGTCTCAATAAAAATTTCATTTTTACCTAAGAATAAGTTTTCTTTTTTTAATAATCCCTCAGCCAAACTTTCTATAATCTCTTTTTTAGGAGAAGATAGATAAAACCTAACGGGTGGGTTAAAAAGAAGCGCTCCGTCTTTGACTTCGAAATTTCCCAACAACCTTGAAAAACAAAAAAGTTTAAATCTTCTTTTCTCGTAAGTAAATCCATGATTGTGCAGAAATTTCCTCAAAGATGGGCTAAGTAGAGTGTAAATAAGACCTTGTAAGAGATGGTTATAAGAGAAAGGTAAGATAATTTTTTCTAAACCATTTAGCGTTATTTCTAAGCGCATTATCCTTTAAGATTATACTATATTTAATCATCAAATTAAATAATTTTTTAAAAATAATATCTTTTTTAGAAATTTTGGTATCGGTTATTTCGTTTTATTTATATTTTTTATCTCAGAGGCGGTGATGATGGCTTCGGAGATCTGGCGCATCGACTGGCGTCTGTCCATACTCTGTTTCTGAATCAAGCGGTATGCCTGGGAAGGCAAGATATTTAATTCCTGAGAGAGGATATCTTTGGCGCGTTCAATGAGTTTACGCGCAGTCAGCTCCTCCTCTGCAGTGCGTGCCCTTAAATCCAGTTCTGCATTCTCTATGGCAATAGCAGTCTGATTTGCCAAGGTAGTTAAGACGTCCAACTCCGGTTTTGTAAATCTATGGGGTTTTGAGGTATAACAGTTAAGCACGCCAATTACCTTTCCTTTTACTGCCAAAGGTATGCTTGCCAAAGAACAGAGTCTTTCTTTCTGGGCGATCTCTTTATTGAGGTAGAAAGGGTCCTTTCTTACATCCAAACAGCAGATGATTTTATTCTCTTGGGCAACTCTACCGGCAATGCCTTCTCCTAATTTTATATTGGGTTTTTTGTTATATGCCTCCGAGATAGATTGGGTTGCTTTAACTACCAGTTCTTTTTTTCCTGGGTCAAGCAGCATCAAAGAGCAGATCTTGGAATTCATAATCTGGGCAGTAACATTTACCACCAGGCGCAGAAGCTCCTCTAAATAAAGTCCTGAGGTGATCATCTGGGCTATTTTAGAAATTGCCTCAATCTGCTTTAGATAAACCTGGTAATTCTTCTTAAGTCTTTTCATATGCTTTTAATTGTATCAGAGGCGAGAGAGATATTCTCTAATTGCTTGAGATGCTTTTTTAGCCATTCCCATGGCTTCAATTACCGTTCCTTCTCCACCTACAATATCTCCTCCCGCAAATACACCTTTAAAAGAGGTCTGCATAGTATCGGGGTCAACCACAATATCACCGTATTTATCTACTTTAATCTGGGGAGTAACCTGGGTAAGGATGCGGTTGGCGCTTAGACCAATCGCAATTATGGCTAAATCACAATCCCTCTCAAACAAACTTCCAGGGATAACCTCCGGTCGAGGTCTGCCGCTAGAATCAGGTTCACCCAATCTACAGCGCAAAAACCTTATCTTTTTAACCTTTCCACTCTTATCTCCTAAAAACTCTTGCGGTTTTATCAGAAATTCAAATTTTATTCCTTCTTCTTTGGCATGCTCTATCTCCAGGCGTCTTGCCGGCATCTCCTCTTCGGTCCTTCTGTAGGCAATGGCAACCTCCCCTTTAAGTCCATTTATATACTGTAATCTTAAGGCAGAACGCGCCGCATCCATAGCCGTATTTCCTCCACCGATCACTACAATTTTTTTACCTATATTAAGAGGAGTGTGATACTGGGGGAAATAGCCACTCCCCATAAGATTTAGCCGGGTTAAAAATTCATTGGCAGAATAGATATTGCAGAGATTCTCACCACTGATATTTAAAAAAGAGGGCGTACCTGCACCCAAACCCAAAAAGACTGCCGAATAACCCTCTTTAAAAAGTTCTTCTAGTAATTTAGTCCTACCAATAATAATATTCGTATGTATCTCTACCCCTAAATTCTTTATAATCTCAATCTCTTTATCTAAGACTATGCGGGGTAGCCTAAATTCCGGTATTCCGTAGCGCAAGACCCCGCCTACTTGATGTAGACCTTCAAACACAACCACTTTAATCCCTTGCCGGGCTAATTCTCCGGCACAAGCAAGACCCGCTGGACCTGAACCTACCACTGCTACTTTTTTTTGATTGAGGAGGGTATCTTTTCTTAAAGGGATCTTTTGCCAGAGATTATTCTTTAGTCCATAATCACCAATAAATCTTTCCAAAAAATGGATCTGGATGGCTTCGGGAGAAGCAAAAAGCGCATCTTTTTTAGTTAAAACACAGGATTTTCTGCACTGATACTCCGCAGGACAGACCCTTCCACAGATAGAAGGAAAATCATTTTTTTCTCTGATGGTAAGGTAGGCACCCAGATAATCCTTCTGGGTAATCTGAGAGATAAATTTTTTTATGTTAATGCCTACCGGACAGCCCGAAATACAGCGGGGGTCTTTACATTGAAGGCAGCGGCTTGCTTCCTCTTGAGCCTCTTGTTCAGAAAAGCCCTCGACTACCTCCTCAAAATTTTTAACCCTTGCATAAACATCTTTTTCCTTTACCTTAACTGGTTGTTTTTTCATAGAGTTTACAGATCTCTTTTTCTTTCTCTACATACATCCGATTGCGATTTATAAGTTCTTGCCAGTTGACTGAATGGGCGTCAAAGTCCGGGCCATCTATACAGACAAACCTTGTTCTTCCTCCTATAGTCAGACGACAGCAACCACACATCCCTGTACCATCTACCATTAAGGAATTAAGGGATACCACTGTCGGCAAATTATAATTTTTAGTAATCTGGGAAACTGCCAGCATCATAGGAACAGGACCCACCGCATAAATAAAATTGTAAACACCAGATGAATCCTCTAAAAGTTCTTTTAATACATCGGTGACAACACCCTTTCTTTTATAGGAACCATCATCCGTAGTGATATAAAAATCACTCGCCAAGACTTTTAACTCCGCTTCTAAGATTAAAACCTCTTTTGTCCTTGCACCCAGGATTAAAGTGATATGGTTGTCTGCCTTCTTTAAAGCCTTGGCTACTGGATAGAGCTCGGCAATCCCTACCCCTCCACCCACCAGAATCACCCTTCCATAATTTTTAATCGGCGTAGGATTTCCTAAAGGACCCACTAAAGCATAAAGAGATTCACCCACCTTCATCTGAGCGAGTAGTTTTGTAGTAAGGCCTACTTCCTGAGCAATTAGAATTATGGTTCCTTCTTGAGGCAAAGCCTCTACTATGGTAAGAGGGATCCTCTCGCCTTCTTTTTTCACCATCAAGACTACAAACTGTCCGGGCTTTGCCTTTAAAGCAATATCCTTTGCCTCCAAAATAAATTTTAAAATCCGTGTAGATTGGTCTTTGGCTAAAATCTCTTTGTATAGGAGTCTCATCTTTAGATTATTCTAAACCCATCTTCTTTAACGCAGACTCTCCGATATCTGACTGTACAGGTGCATCCTCCTTCAGATAAAGCATCACGCCACCTTTTACTGGTCTTAAAACAATCTTTCCTTCTTGAGCCAATGCATTCACTACCTTTACGGGGTCTTCTCCGGAGAAGTACTTTCTGAATGCCTCATTGAACCCTGAATATACAGAATGTATCCCTTTGTAAGGGGGCTTTCTTAAAGAGACGATTGCCTTTTTTACAAACTCCTCATAAGTTAATTTTTCCGACATATCTCATCCTCCTTTCCTTTTTGATGCTGTTTTATAATCTTTAATGACTCAATCACCTTTATTGCCTCTTTTCGAGATAAGTCCTCAATCCTTGATTTATGGTAATACTTGTGGAGAAAATTAGAAAGGTGCATTTTATCCCAGTTTAATTCCTTGGCCAAATATTCAATAAATAACTTCTGTTTTAAAGTGAGCCCTAAGGGATTCAGTTGATAGTATCGGCTGCGCACAAAATAATGCATCAGTTTCTTAAAACTTTCTTCATCTAAATCCTTGGCAGTCTCTACTCCGGCTACTTTTTTAAGGATATTACGATATTCTTCCTCGCTTAAACCTAACTCTTTTTTCACAATATGAATCACCGCCAATTTCTTTTTATCCCGCACCTTTTTAAACTTATTTTAACGGTAGATCTGAAATCCTGGAAGCCGTTCG
>JAMWCP010000074.1 GCA_023819665.1 Candidatus Omnitrophota bacterium | reverse complement strand
CCAAAAGGCAACCGAAATTATTGTAAGAAGATTTGAGAGAATTTTATCTAAGATATTTGAATAAGGAATACTAAAAATGAAAAGATTGCGCTGGATTATAGGATTGATAATTATAGGAATTATATTCTGGTTAGTTTTTAATTATCCTTTTAGCTCTCTTTTGGAATGGCAGTCAAAAGGATTGGAGAGAGCATTTTTTGTGCTTTTATTATGCGGGGTATTTTGTCTTTTACGTATCGTGTTTGGTCCTACACCTGCAGATAGGGCGGTAGCCATTGACATTTTAGGAATTTTAGTTTTAGGTTTCTGCGCCATCTTAGGGATTCCTACAGGAAGAGATTGGTATATTGATATAGGTATTGCCTGGGCTTTACAGAGTTTTATCTCTACATTGGCTTTGGCTAAATATTTAGAGGGAAGGAATTTTGATGAATGAGTTATTCGGTTATATATTTATAATAATAGGGATTACTTTTGATTTCTTTGGCTGTTTAGGACTTCTTAGGCTTCCTGATGTATATAATCGTCTGCAGGCATCGACTAAATGTGTTACCTTAGGAACTTCAAGTATACTTTTTGGTTTGTTTTTATTTAAAGGATTTAGTGCCTGCGGGATTAAGGCATTACTCTGTATTATCTTTTTATTACTCACCGCTCCTGTTTCTGCGCATGCCCTAGCAAGAGGTGCGCATAAATCGGGAGTTAAACTTTGGGAGAAGTCAGTATGTGATAGATATTTAGAAGACAAAGAAAATAAATAGTTGTTGTATGGTGAGGTGCGTTAATATCATTATTTCGTTAAAAACAAAAATAACGAACAAAATAACCTAACAAAGATGAAATATCCAAAATTGCGGGAATTAAAAGAGGCAATTAAGGCAATAATTAAAGGACCCTATACTACGGAATTTCCCTTTAAACCACATAAACCATTTGAAAGATTCAGAGGGAAACCTGAATTTCACGAGGAGAATTGTATTGGTTGTGGTGCCTGTCACGAAGTTTGCCCGGCTAAGGCAATTGAGATGAGCGATGTGGGAAATAAGCGTATTTTAGCGGTTCACTGGGATTTATGTATCTTCTGTGATAACTGTCAGGTAAATTGTCTTACTGAAAAAGGAATAATGCTTTCAGATAAATTTGATGTTTCAACTACTGAAAAAAAAGAAGAACTTAAACAGGAGATTTCTAAAGAATTAGTTCTCTGCGAAGGTTGTGGAAAAATTATTGCGCCTTATGATCAGATAATCTGGGTAGCAGAGAAATTAGGTCCTTTAGTATTTTCCAATGCTTCCTTGATGCATGTTTATCTTAATGAGAAAAAGATATTAGAAAAAAAAGAAGTTTTAAAAAAAGAAGAATTCCTGCGTTCTGACCGCATAAGGATACTCTGTCCGGTTTGTCGCCGGGAGGTAGTGCTTAAATCATAAAGAGAGGGAAAGATGAAAAAACTTATAGTTCTGGGAGGGGTGATTTTTTTATTTTTAGGTTGCCAGAAGAAAACAGCTGATTTAGAAAAGAGACAAGAGCCTCTTTCACCGGAAGTAAGTGCCCTGCTTTATAATAATACCGCGGGTACAATTAACACTAAATCGGAAGATCAAGAAGCTACCAATATTTACCAGATACAACAAGAACCTCTTGTGTTTCCACCTTCTGGTCCATACAGACCAACCAATAGGCAGATTCAAATTGCTTTAAAGAACGCCGGTTTCTATAACGGAGAAATTGATGGAGTGATTGGTCCAAAGACTCTGAAGGCAATCAAAGATTTTCAGGCACAGAATAAACTTGTGGTAGACGGTAAGGTTGGGCCTAAAACATGGGTGATTTTGAGTAAGCATCTTAACACTACTGATACCACCTTCATTCCCCAAGATTAGAAAACATTCTTAATAATTAATTTACTTTTAAGATAATCAATACTATAATAAAAGAAGATATTATAAATTAAAAATAATTTTTCGTTTCTAATAAACTAAAAAATATGTGGACAAGGAAATCTTTGCAACAATTAATTAAAGAGAAATTATCTGATTATTTGTTTATTGTCGTATCTAATCGTCAGCCATATGTTCATATATTTAAGAAAGGCAATATTGAATGCCAACGTGGAGCGGGTGGAGTAATTACTGCTTTAGATCCGGTGATGCAGGTCTGCGATGGTATTTGGGTAGCCTACGGAAATGGAGAGGCTGACCGTAAAGTTACGGATGCACAAGGTAAAGTGCGGGTACCTCCGCAGAACCCTGCTTATACATTAAAGAGGATATGGCTTACTAGAGCAGAAGAGGAAGGGTATTACTATGGCTATTCTAATGAAGCCTTATGGCCTCTTTGCCATACGGTTTTTCAAAGGCCGATATTTAATGATGAGGATTGGCAATATTATATAAAGGTAAACCAAAAATTTGCTGAGGCAGTAGCTCAAGAGATAGGTGGCAAAAAGGCATTTGTGTTTATTCAGGATTACCATTTTACTCTATTGCCAAAATTCTTAAAAGAACTTTTAGGCAACCAGGTAATTTTAGCACATTTCTGGCATATCCCCTGGCCAAGTTATGAGGCATTTAGGATCTGCCCGCAGAGAAAAGAGATACTAGAGGGACTCCTTTTTAATGACCTCTTAGGTTTTCATATCCGCTATCACTGTGATAACTTTTTAGAGACAGTTGACCGTGAGTTAGAAGCTAAGATTGACCGGGAGAGATTTTCTGTAATAAAGCAGGGTCATGAGACTATTATTAGACCTTATCCTATCAGCGTAGATTTTGAAGGGATAAATGATATAGCACAGTCAAATAAGGTAAAAGAGGCAGAAATAAATTTAAGACAGGAATTTGGACTAACTAACCATAAGGTTTTATTAGGACTTGATAGGATTGATTATACCAAAGGCATTCCCGAACGTATCTCAGCTATAGATTTACTTCTTAAAGTGCATCCTGAATTGAAACAAAAGATTGTCTTTGTTCAGATGGGAGAATTGAGTCGTTTACATATATCTAAATACAAAGCATTAAATGATGAATTAAATGCTTTGGTTGAGGAGATTAACTGGAAACATCAAGAACAAGACTGGAAGCCAATAATTTTGGTAAGAAGACACCTTTCTTTTTATGAACTTTTGGGGTTTTATAAAATGGGAGATGTTTGTATTGTAAGTTCTTTACATGATGGAATGAATCTGGTAGCAAAGGAATTTTTATCCAGTCGTTTTGATGAAAAAGGGGTTTTGGTGTTAAGCCAATTTACAGGTGCAAGTAGGGAGTTAACCGATGCGATTTTAATTAATCCTTATGACCTTCAACAGTTCGCTGAAGCATTATGGCAGGCATTAATTCTTCCTGAAGATGAAGTAAAGAGGAGAAATTCTAAGATGCGTTCTATCATCCAGCAGAATAATATTTACCGTTGGGCAGGTAAGATAATTTCAGAGTTATTAAAATTTGAATTCAAGGAATAGTTTCTATGCGATATCTTTTTGGGAGCAGGAGTAATTTAGAAAATTTTATTAGAGATAAAGAAATTATCTTATTTTTAGATTATGATGGGACACTGACGAATATCGCAAAAACTCCTCAGGAAGCAGTTCTCTCTAAGAAAGTAAAATCTATTCTTAAATCGCTTGTATCTGGACTTAATTATAAAATTGTCATTATCAGCGGAAGGTCTTTGAATGATATCATAAAGATAATAGGGCTAAAAGGGATTATCTATGTGGGAAATCATGGCCTACAGATAAAAGGTCCAGGGATTAGATTTTTAGTACATATTTCGCAAGGGTATAGAAGGCTATTAAAAGTTATAAAGAAGAAGCTGAATGATGAACTTTCATTATATAAAGGTGTTTTAATAGAAAATAAAGATTTTATTTTAAGTCTGCATTACCGCTTAGTAAATAAGAAATACATAAAAAAAATCAAGAACATTTTTTATTCTATCACAAAGAAATATCTTTTAAGGCATAAAATTAAACTAAAGGAAGGCAAGATGGTTTTAGAAATAAGACCGTCTTTAAACTGGAACAAAGGAAAGGCTGTTTTATGGCTTCTATCAAAAAAATTTAAAGAAAAAGGGATTTTTCCTATTTATATTGGTGATGATAAAACTGATGAAGATGCATTCAAGATTTTAAGAATGAGGGGGTTAACTATATTTGTGGGAAAACCTAAAGAATCATCTGCTCAATATTATGTAAGGGATGTTAATGAGGTAACGTTATTTTTAAATTATCTTTTAAAGATTAAAAATAATGTCTGAATTAATAAAGGCAACCCAACCTTTTAGGTTCTTTACTCGTTTACATCTTTCAGAACTTACTGGTCTTAAAGCCACAAATATCATTGAGTTATTAGAACTTATAAAAGAAGTTCCGGGTTCTTGTATCTATCATCATACGCATAGATTTTTACAGCAGCATCTATATCTCTCACCAGAGCCTCCCAATGATTTTGCCTATTGGATAAGCGAGATCTTGGGTGAAGAAGAACTTGGCGAGCGATTAGCCAGTATCGATACGCTTGGTTTCCCTACAATCCGTGCCTTAAGAGAAAAGATTGTTGAGGTAATTGAAGATTATATTAAGAAAAATCCTTATATAAAATTAAAATTTGCTTCTCCTGATGAGGCTTTTTATTTTATAAAATCAAGAAGCTTTATTTTACCTACAAATTATATTGCCTATGATTTGGAAGAATTTGTTAAAATTATAAAAAAGATTACCATCGATTCTATATACTTTCATATATTTGAGGCACGTCTAAGACTGGAAAAGAAAACCAATGATTTTTCTTTCTGGATAGAAGATTCTTTAGGAAATAAAAAACTTGCTAATGAAATATCTTGTTTGGATCCTTACACCCGTACCC
>JAMWCP010000014.1 GCA_023819665.1 Candidatus Omnitrophota bacterium | reverse complement strand
AGAAATAAAAGAGTGGCTAAAAAATAATGTAGATTAAATGGTGGGGTATATATTATCTTGCCATTTCCAGCAATTCGTGGTATAAAAAATCCTGTGGAATATCTAATAAGATAGTTCTAAAATCGTTGAGGAAGGGCAGTAATCATGAAAAGATGTATAAGTTCTGTTTTTTGTGGGATTAGGGAGGGAAAGAAACTATACAACTAAAGTATAATTTTTTGAATATTAAGATCATTTAAGATTTAAAAAAGGAGGTATTTTATGGAGGATTATAGGAAAAATTTAATTATTTTGTTTCTTTTGTTAATTGCTTTCTTTATTGCTGGGAAACTACGGTTAGAAAATTTCTCTTTTGCATGTGACGATTGTGCGGGTCATAGTCCAGGCGATGAATACTGCGTCGGTGCCGATAAGTATGGATGCTACGCATGTTATCCTTCATGTCCGGATCCTAGTTGCCCAGAAGGAGGAAGGTGTTGTAGGAACGATACACCTAGGCCCGATACAACTTGTGCTTGCGGAATAGATAAATATAGCTTGAAAATAGGGACTTGTTGTCATCCTTGTGGTTGTTGTATTCCTTATGACTGCCCCGGACAACAGGTAGCAAAGCAAGATACACAGTCACCGAAATTTGTTTTCTCTAATGAATTAGAGAGTCAAGAGAATTAATTTTGAACATTAAGTAAGATAAGACATAAAATTTTACCATGTATAGACCGAGAGTTAGTTTTATTATTGTAAACTACAATGGTAAAAAATTTCTTAGGCATTGTTTAAGTTCTATATTTAATTTAGATTATCCTGTAGATAAATTGGAGGTTATTTTAGTGGATAATGGTTCTTGTGATGGTTCGATAGATTTTATAAAGACAAGATATCCCAAAGTTAAATTTATACTGAACCCTATTAATAACTATTGTTTCGCTAATAATTTAGCTATAAGAGATACTTCGACAGAATATGTTGCTTTAGTCAATAACGATGTGATATTGGATAGAAACTGGTTGAATGCCGTTCTTACGGTTATGATTGAAGATAATTGTATTGGTGCAGTGACAGGTAAAGTCCTTTTATATAATAAAAGAATAAACTCTGCTGGACATAATCAGTTGGATAACTTTTACTGGCAAGATAGAGGTTTTTGGGAAAGAGATAAAGGAATTTATGAGAATATAGAGGAGATAAATGGGCTTTCCCACTGCGCGTGTTTTTATCGCGTAAGTGCCATTTTGGATGTAGGTTATTTAGATGAGAGTTTTAATATGTACTTAGAAGATGTAGATATGTCTATAAGATTAAAAAAAAATGGGTGGAAGATATACTATGCTCCTGAGGCGATTTGTTATCACTATCTTCACGGTAGCGCCTCTAAGAGAAAGAGACAATATTTTTATGAAAGAAATCGTTTGTTTCTTGTCGCTAAACATTATCCTTCTCAACTTAAAGAGGCAATTTTTGATAATAGTCTATTTCCTACCGTAGAAAGATTGAATAAAAAATTTTTATTTTCGATTCTGAAAGAGATAGAGTATAAATTTAATCATGAACTTCATTTAGATTCCCTTAGGCAGGATATTGAAAGGTTTCATAAGCGATACAGAAAACGCATCTTTTTTGTACGTTCAATCTATAATCTTTTATACTATATTCAGATAAATAGATTAATCTCTTTTAAGCTTAAAAAATTTATAAATAGATTTTATCGCAACTGGAAAAATAAAATTATATACACACCAGAATTGTTTCCGTATCCAACGGGATAGTTTATTCTGCTTATTTTTAAATAAAACTCTCTTTGTTAGGAATAATAATAAGTATGTATAACTTAAGAGCTTATTACTTAAAGGTAAAAGTGTTCTTCTCTGCCACCTCTCTTTATCAACCATTTTATTATTTTCGTCATAAACCTCCACAACTTTTGCAATAAGCATATCTTCTTTGAATACAGCACCCATATATTGATTATCGCCTTTATGTATAAAATAGTATTTTTTATTCCATCTAAATTTTCCTATTATACGATGGC
The DNA here is from genome assembly GCA_023819665.1 of Candidatus Omnitrophota bacterium. Lineage (GTDB taxonomy): Bacteria > Omnitrophota > Gorgyraeia > Gygaellales > JAMWCP01 > JAMWCP01. The sequence continues at coordinate 22,706 of JAMWCP010000014.1, read as the reverse complement.
AGACTATTTTTTTTGCACTAAAGATAACTATATCTCCTTCTTTAATCTCTTCAGGATTGATAGATTTTAATTTTGCTTTCCATCCTGATTTTAAAGTAGGATACATACTATTTCCTAAAAGTGTAAATAGAAGATTACTACTTTTTATATCTAAATATAATCTGTAGATATGAGAATTTATAGTGTTTTTTAGCATTTTATTATTATTTTTTTAAAATACAAATTATTAATAAAACTTTTAAGGTCATTTTCTAAGGTTTCTTTATCTACATCATACTGAGAAAAAAGTTCTTCTTTTATTTTATCTAAAGAATTTTTACCATCGATTAGCTCCCAGATTCTAAAGGATACTTCATTATCTAAGTAATATACACACTTATCTTTGATATTTGAGGAAGAAATTATAATTCCTTCTTCAGTTTTGATCTCTTGGATAGCAGGATTTTTCTTAAAAACCGTTGTTTCATTAACAAATATCTTTTCTGACATAAATACCTCCTTCCTTATCTTAAGATTCTGAGGAGATTTTTCGTCTTTTTCTTATGTTTTATATCAGAAATTATATGAGGAACAAATACTATTTCCTTCTCTTTGATAAAGTTATTTAAAGATTTTAATAATTCTTTTTTAGGAAGTATATAGTGTTTTATTAGATGGATCAGGTTGTCATATTTTTTTGTTTCTAAAAAGATTATTTTTTTAAGAGGTACAGGTTGATATTCTAACTCTATGCCCAGATTTTTTAAGTCACCCTTTTTTAAAATATGATAATTATTTCTGTGATTAACAATTTGATTGAAGTTATGTTTTATAAAAAAATTATAACGAGAGAAATTTTTATTGAAATTAGAGATCTTTATAAGATAACGGAAAGGAATGACTTTAGAGGTTTTTCTTTCGATAATTACAGGTTCATCACTTAATATCTTTGCACCAAATAATCCGGCAAAGAAGCAGGTACTTGATTTGCCACTTCCTGATTTACCCAATACTAATATACCTTTACCATTGAAGGAGAATGCAGAGCCATGGAAGATAAAGTAGTCATTATAAGCAGCCGTTAAAATTTTATTTATCAACTTTAAAAATGCATCAAATGCTTCTACATAACCATGAGATGCCTTTAGAATGAATTTAATGGTTTCTTTGTTTTTTTTCTTATAATGGAGGTTAGATAAGGCAAGACCGTCTTGGATAAGATCTTTTAGTATAAAAGAATTAGTAATTATGCCTATATTTTTATGGATGATTTTGAAATTAATTTCTAACCGCATTCCTTTTATAGTATAATAAATCTACCGTGTCTAATGAGGATAGAAACATAGAAGAAATAATTTTCAGATCTCTTGAATTTGATCTCAGTTCTTTTCAAAGAAATAAATTGGAGAAACTTCTTATCCGGGTTGCCCAGTGGGATAAGTTAATAAATCTATTATATTTTCACCAGATTATATATTTATTATATTATAACCTAAGTAAATTACAATACATAAGTTATCTTCCTGCCCATATCATTAATTTTTTAAAAGAGATTTATTTTAATAATCTTATAAGAAATATAATGTTAAGGGATGAATTTATACAGTTAAATGAATTAGCCAAAGAAATGGGATGTAAGATAGTTCCTTTTAAAGGTCTTGCTTTATTAGAAAGTATTTACACAGATTATGGTTTAAGAAGTTTTGCGGATATAGATATTCTCGTTGAAGAAAAAGATGTCTTCAAAATAAAAAATACACTTTTAAAAAGAGGTTATGAGGAAAAAGGGCAAAAGAATAATTTATTATTTGTCAAAAAAATTTCTAAAGATATTAACTGTATCATAGAACTTCATACCGCTTTTTCGCCCCCCCGACCTTATAAGGTCTATATTGGTAAGTTATGGGAAAGATTAGAGAGCAAAAATCTCTCTGGTAAAACCGTCTTCTTTCTTTCTAAAGAGGATACTTTTCTTTCGTTAATTTTTCATCTAAGAAGACATACTCAGAATCTGATTTTAAAATTTATCTATGACATAGCAATTTTTCTGTTTTTATACGGAGACGATCTTGATTGGCAGTACATCTTTGATTTGGCGATGAGGAATCATATAAAAAATACAGTTTATTTTTCTTTTTATATAAGTAAAGAATTTTTTAATGTAACTATACCTTCAGAAATTATGAATAGATTTAAACCATCTTATATAACACAAAAGTTCATGTATCTATGCTTAAACAAAAATAATTTTTTTAAAAATAATTTTTTTAGAAGATATTTTTTAAGAATACTTTTATTTGATAGTTTAGGGGATATTTTTCTTTACTTTTATAGAATTGTTACTGAGTTTAAAAAAAGATGCGTATAGCATTATATTATCCATGGATTTATTTAAAAAGTGGTATAGAAAGAACAATTTTAGAGATTAAAAAAAGAAGTAGGCATCAGTGGACAATCTTCACTTCCCATTTTGATATAGATTCAACCTATCCGGAATTTAAAGATATAGAAGTTATAGAGTTAAAAAGGATTTCTGTAAGACGTTCTTATTTAAGAGTTTTGGAGGCAGCAATAAAAATTATTTTTCAAAGGATAGAATTAAAAGATTTTGATTGTCTTTGGGTACATAGTGAGGGACTGGGCGATCTGATTACTTTTAGAAATCATAAAAAGCCAGTAATCTGTTTTTGCCATACGCCCTTAAAGATAATACATGATCCTTTCATTCGTCAGGTTTATTTAAAAAACAATCCATTTAAAAAACCATTATTTGTTATCTCCTCTTTTATTTTTAAAATTATAGATAAATTGGCGTGGAGGAACTATCGTGGTGTATTTGCAGTGAGCAAGGAAGTAAAAGAGCGTATCTTAAAGGCTAAACTTATCTCTCCTGAAAAAGTTGAGGTAATCTATCGGGGGATAGATTTAGAAAAAATAAAACCCACCTGGGTTTATGAATCCTATTTATTTCACCCCACTCGAATTAAGTGGTGGAAAAATATTGAATTGGGAATCGAAGCATTTAAATTATTTCAAAAAATTAATCCAAAATTTAATAACTTTAAATTGATTATTGCCGGACAGATTGATAAAGAGAGCATAAATTACTATAGAAAATTACTAAACTTATCAAAAGAAAATCCTCATATCGAAATTATTGCTGATCCTACAGAAGAAAAAATGTCTACTCTTTATAGTAACTGCTATGCAGTGCTTTCTACCACTTTAAATGAAGATTGGGGTATTACTATCCTTGAAGCAATGGCTTATGGAAAACCCGTAATTGCTATAAATCAAGGTGGGCCGAAAGAGAGTATTATTGATATGGAGACAGGTTTTTTAGTTGAGCCCTCTGTAGAAGATTATAGTCAAGCAATAAAGAATTTAGTAGACTCTAAAGATTTAGTTATTGAGTTAGGGAAAAAGGCACGAGGGGAATCATTAAAATATAGCTGGAATAATTTTATAAAAAAAATAGATGATTATATTGATAGTTTAAAAAATAAATATTAAAATTTATAAACTAAACATATTTTGATCTGTTGGCAAAGTTTAGATGAACCTAGCGATAAGGAGATATTTTTTTGATTTACTCATCCATAATACCTTAAAATTTTTACTTGACATTTTAAAAATGTTGTATAATATATTAAAAAATAAATGCCAAAGATAATAGAAGAAAATCAGAGTATTGATGTTTTAAAATCAAAGGTTGTTCCTTTCGGATATGAACTCCTCTTAGATCTCTACGATTGTCGCGAAGGTGTCTGCGATGATTTAGCGACGTGTTATAAATTCTTAGACGAGATTGTAGGGTATTTAGGGATGGAGAAACAGGCTCCTCCCAATATTTTCTTTACCGATGCAACCCGTTTTCCAGACAAAGCCGGTCTTTCAGGTTGGGCGCCTTTAGTAGAAAGTTCGATTGTAATCCATACCTTAAGTATTAAGAATTTTATTTCTGTAGATATCTACTGCTGTAGAGAGTTTGATGTAGAGCGTGCCAAAGAGTTTGTCCAAAAATTTTTCTTGCCTAAAAGAGTGGATGCCCAGTTTATCTACCGCGGAATAGATTACTATAAATAAGTCCAACCAAACCGTATCAAATAAATTGACTAATTTAAAAATCTTAACTATAATATCTTAGATTTTATTTTGGGCGGTTAGCTCAGTTGGTTAGAGCGTGTGACTTACATTCACAAGGTCAGGGGTTCGAGTCCTCTACCGCCCACATATTTTATTAATAGTTATCAGTTCATAGTTTATAGTGTTTATTCTTTATCTGTTGATTTTGAATCCAATCTAATTTTTGGGCCCGTGGTGTAGTCTGGTTTAACACGTCAGATTGTCGATCTGAAGATCGCGAGTTCAAATCTCGTCGGGCCCGCCATAAATCTTATTCTATAATTTAATATGAAAAGCAAGGTTTATTTTATAAAGGTAAAAGATGGGGAATCTGTCTCGGTAATTTCTGATAAGTTAAGGATTTTATTGGAAGAAAGTAAAGTTTTAGATTTTATTAAAAAAGATAATTTTATTGTAATAAAGACACATTTTGGAGAAGAAGGTAATAGGGGTTTTGTAAGAGCAGAGTATGTAAAGGTAATAGTGGAAGAGATTTTAAAAAAAGAGACAAAAGCAGTAATTTCTGATACCAATACCTTATATCGGGGAAGACGCACCAATACAATTGAGCATTTAGGGTTGGCTAAAGAACATGGTTTTTATAAGGAAAAGTTAGGGATAGAGGTGGTTATCCCTGATGATACAAAAAAGGAAAATACCTTAGAGATAGAGATTAATAAAAGATTCGTTAAGACGGCAAAGGTTGCTCGCCTATTTTTAGAAAATGATGGATTGGTTATAATCAGCCATTTTAAAGGGCATCTGATGACTGGTTTTGGTGGGGCATTAAAAAATATAGGGATGGGTTGTGCCACACGTCAAGGAAAACTTGCTCAACATTCCGATATTTCTCCGGTTGTCTATAAGAATAAATGTGTAGGGTGTGCAAGATGCGTAGAGGTCTGCCCTGCGGGTGCAATCAGGATAATTGAAAAAGAATCCTTTATTGATAATAATAAATGTATTGGCTGTGCTTCCTGTATTTCCGTCTGTAGTTTTTCTGCCATTGATGTGGCTTGGGAGAAAGGTGCAAACACTATAAATGAGAAGATGGTAGAATATGCATTCGCAATTATAAAAAATAAAAAAGAAAGATTAGCTTTTCTTAATTTTTTAATTAAGATTACTAAAGAATGTGATTGTATTGCCAATGATGATCCGCCAGTTTGCTCGGATATAGGAATTTTAGCCTCTTGGGATCCCGTAGCCATCGATAAAGCAGGTTTTGATTTGGTAAATCACACTTGTGGTAGAAACATTTTTAAAGAACTTCATCCTAAACGCGATGCCTTAAGACAACTTAGATATGCAGTAAGGTTAGGTTTGGGCAGTTTAGATTATGAACTGATGGAGTTATCTTAATATCCTTTCCGAAAACAATTGAGCCTATGTTTTAGTCGTGTTATAATAAAATTCTCTTTAAAAAGGAGGATTCTTATGGTAAGTCTTGATGTATTTAAAGAGTTAGAGATAAGGATAGCTAAGATATTAGAGGTTCAAGACCATCCTCAAGCAGATAAACTCTATGTTTTAAAGATAGATTTAGGTAAAAACCAAAAGCAAATTGTAGCTGGGATAAAGTCTTCTTATTCAAAAGAAGAACTTTTGGGAAAACAAATTGTTGTGATTGACAATTTAGAACCTGCAATTATCCGCGGAATAAAAAGCGAAGGTATGCTTCTGGCAGCAGAAGATATTAATGGTCCGGTCCTAGTAATCCCTCAAAGAGAAGTTAAGTTAGGCAGTAAGGTAAAGTAGATGTTTAGGTTAAAACAAGTTGTAAAAAGTATTTTTTGTAAAAGTTGCGTGGGGTGCTGTAGATTTAAAGAAAAAGAAAGTGTATGGGTTCCCCATCTATTAGAACAAGAAACGAAATCTTTAAAAATTAAAAAGATAAAATTAATTTTTAGAAATGATCAGTTTATCTGTTCTTTTTTGGAACCAGAAGCTAATCTCTGCAGGATCTATAAAATCAGACCCTTTGAATGCAGGCTCTATCCTTTTTTGCTCCAACGAAGAGATGATAGATTATTTATAGCAGTACATCTAAAGTGTCCTTTTTTGGAAAGAGAAGTCTCATGTGGTGATTTTAAGGATTACTTAAAGTATCTAAAGGCATTTTTTAAAAGACCAAAAAATCTTAAGATAATTATGAAAAATAAGAATAATTTTTCTTATTATCCTAAGGATGAGATTAAGGAGTTAGAACCTCTGGGATGTTAAGACCGCTTTTGCTAAAAGATAGAGAGATTTTTAAAAGATTTCTCTCTTTAAATAAACACCAGCTTTCCAGTTATCAATTTAGTAATATCTTTATATGGCAGGCACTGTATAAAGTAAAATGGGAAGTCATTGGAGATAGTCTCTGTGTTTTTTTTAAGGATAATTTAGGTATTTTTATGTATCTAGAACCCCTAGGAGAAAAAGTCAATTCTTCAGTGGTTAAAAAATGTTTTCAGATTATGGATAGATTTAACAAAAATAGTTCAATTTCACGGATAGAAAATGTCGAGGAGGAGAATGTCGATTTTTATAAGGGTATGGGTTTTAGGGTAAAAGAGAAATATCCTGAATACGTTTATTTAAGGAAAGAACTTATAGAACTTAAAGGGGAGAGATTCAAAGCCAAGCGCAGAGACATAAATTATTTTTTAAAAAATTATAAATTTAGGGTTTTGCCTTTTTCTCTAAAATATAAAGATTCCTGCTTAGACCTTTATAACTATTGGATGTTCGAGAGAAAAGCTCGATATAATGACGCGGTGTATCAGGTTCTCCTTCAAGATAGCTTTAAAGTTCTGCATTTTTTATTTATCCATTATAAAGGTTTGGATTTTCAAGGGTGGATAGTAGAGATACAAAATGGTATTAGAGGTTTTAGTTTAGGTTATCCTTTAGATAAAGAGACATTCTGCATTTTTTATGAGATAGCTGATCTTAAGATAAAAGGATTAAGTCAGTTTATATTTTGGTTTTTCTGTAAAGAGTTATCTAGTTATAAATTTATAAATGTAATGGATGATTCAGGATTGGAAAATCTGCGTCAGGTAAAATTATCCTATTATCCTGAAAGGTTAGTTTCTGCTTATATTGTAACACAGAATGGATAATCATATAGATGAGATAGAATTTACAATTTTTGATACAGAGACCACAGGTCTTGAACCTCAGCAGGGAGATCGTATCATTGAGATTGCTGCCATAAAGTTTAAAAAAGATAAAATCCTGGGTAATTTTGAGAGCTTGATTAATCCTCTACGGCATATCCCCAAAACCACGCAAAATATAAATCACATTACGGATGAGATGGTTAGAAATGCGCCTACCATAGATAAAATAATACCTTCTTTTTTAGAGTTTATCCAGGGTAGCTATCTTTGTGCCTATAATGCGAGTTTTGATTTCGTCTTTTTACAGAATGAGTTAAAACTTATAAATCTTAATTTATTGAAAGATACAATAGTAGTTGACCTTTTGAAGATGAGTAAGAGACTTCTACCAGGATTACCACGTTATGCTCTGAGATTTGTAGCTGAAAATTTAGGAATAAAAACAGAGAATCTGCATCGTGCTTTTGCTGATGTAATGATAAGTTTTGAGATATTTAAGAAATTGAAAAATATACTTTTAAGTAAAGGGATATGTGATGTTGATAATTTTTCCCACCTGTTCGCTCTCAATGGTACGTATATAGATAACCTTAATTATCAGAAAATGGCTAAGATTCAGGAAGCAATAGATATAGGAGTAAAACTTAAGATAAAATATCTTTCTCATAAAAATGCTTTGATTTCTGAAAGAAAGGTTATTCCTAAAGAGATTCGACACGAAGGACAACAGATCTATCTAGTAGGATACTGTCTTTTAAGAAACCAGGAACGCACTTTTAGTTTAGATGGTATATTACATCTTGAGATCATATAAATTTTCTCAAGATCCAATTTTTATATTGGATAGAATAAAAAATAAAAGATATTGTTTTTTCTTAGATTCTAGTCTTTATTCTGAGAATTTAGGTAGATATTCTATATTAAGTTTTGAACCATTTTTTATTTTACAGAGTAAAGACAGATACTCTCTTTATTATCTACGAAGACTATTAAATAGATATAAATTTTCCATTAAAAACATATCTTTACCTTTTCTGGGTGGAGTGGTGGGATTTTTAAGTTATGATCTAGGTTTTGCTTTTGAAGAAAAACTTTCTAAAAGCATACCCGATGATTTAAATATTCCCGATTGTTTTTTTGGATTTTATTCTTCAGGTATAATAATTGATCGTTTGTTTTCTAAACTTTATATATTTTCTCTGGGGTTGCCTGAAAAGAATTATTTTGCTGCAAAAACACGAGCAGAAGAAAATTTTAAGAAGATAGAAAAAATCCTTGCATCAACATCTTCTAAAAAAAGAAACTTATCTATCCCTGAAAAGAAAGAGGAGCTTTTATTGATTTCTAATTTCACTAAACAGCAATATATAGAAGCCGTAAAGAAAGCCAAGGATTACATTCGTAAAGGTGATATATATCAGGTGAATCTTTCTCAGCGTTTTGAAGTTATAAGTAAAAAATCTGCTTTTGAGGTGTATAGTAAACTGCGTCGGTTAAGCCCTTCTTTTTATAGTGGGTATTTAGATGGCATGGATTTTCAAATTATCTCTTCTTCTCCCGAGGAGTTTTTGAGGGTAAGAAAGGATTTTGTGGTTACACGGCCGATGAAAGGTACACGTCCTAGAGCCAAAGATAAGAAGGTCGATGCCTACTTTAAAAAACAACTACTTGAAAGCAAAAAAGATAAAGCCGAATTGATTATGATTGTGGATTTAGAGAGAAATGATTTGGGTAAAGTATGTAGATACCATTCTATAAAGGTAGAGAAATTAAGGGTGCTTGAAAAATATAGAACTGTTTTTCAGACTACCTCTACTATTAGAGGATCTTTGCACCCCGACAGAGATAGGATTGATCTTTTACGTGCCTGCTTTCCCGGCGGATCTATTACGGGATGTCCAAAATTAAGGTCGATGCAAATAATTGAAGAGCTGGAAACCCGTCGTCGTAGCATTTATACCGGTGCGTTGGGATATTTGAGTTTCACAGGGGATATGCATCTAAATATTCTTATTCGTACAATTTTAAAAAAAGGTAATAGATTCTATTTTAATACAGGGGGAGGGATTGTTGCTGATTCTATCCCCGAAAAAGAATATTCGGAAACTTTAATTAAAGCAAAAGCAATGTTAGAAGCGTTGAAATGAAGAACGTTATTTTTTTTGATGGAAATTTTTTGGAACTAGAAAAGGCAAAGGTATCCTTGAGTGAACCCGCTTTTCTTTATGGTTGGTCGGTGTTTGAAACTATGCGCGCCTACAGAAAGAAGATCGTCTATTTTAGAATGCATTTAGAGAGAATTAAAAGGTCTTCTTCCTATTTATCCCTAAACTTTTCTTATTCTTTTAAAGAGATAGAGAAGATCATTTTCAAACTTATTGATTTAAATAAAATGAAGGATGTTTGTGTGAGGTTAACTTTATTTAAAAATTTGAAGGAGAGAACTTCTATATTTATCTGGATAAGGCCTTATCAGGCTTATTCTGATTTGCAGTATCTTAAAGGTTTTAGAGCCGATGTATCTGAATTTAGAGTAAATAAGAATTCTTTTTTGGCGAACCTTAAGAGTGGGAATTACCTTCTTTATCAATTAAGTTATCAACAGGCAAAGAGAAGAGGATTCGATGAGGCAGTTATTTTGAATAGCGATGGATATATTGCTGAAGCAAGTCGTAGCAATGTCTTTTTTGTAAAAGAGAATAAAATCTTTACCCCTTCTTTAGAATGTGGTTGTCTTGAGGGTATTACACGACAGGTAGTGATGGATATAGCCAAAAAACATAATCTAAAAGTAAAGAAGGGAAGTTACACATTAGACGATCTTCTTAAAGCCGACGAGGCATTTCTTACTAATTCTCTGATGGGTATAATGCCTTTAGTTTACATAGGAAAACATAGAATAGGAAAATCTAAATTTAATTTAACCCATTTTTTATTAAAAGAATACGATTATCTCTTAAAGTATGATAAATAGAAGTATAGAGCTTCCTTTTTTGGTTAAGGATCCTATCCTTGCTTTAGGCAGCCATACTAAAAATACCCTCTGTTTTGCCAAAGGTAAAAGGGCATTTATCAGTAGCGTTCATTTGGATTTAGATAATTGGCAGGATTTCTTAGAGTTTCAGAGAGATTTAAAGTTTTTTTTAAAAAAGAAACCACAGGTATTAGTCTGTGATCCTCATCCTCTTTATCGTTCTACCAGGATTGCTAAAGACCTCTCTCGCCGATATATTTTAAAAAAGGTACAGCATCATCATGCCCACATTGCCTCTTGTATGGTAGAGAATAATTTGAGGAATCAGAAGGTTATTGGGGTGGCTTTTGATGGAACAGGATTAGGCGAAGATAATACGTTATGGGGAGCAGAGTTTTTTCTTACAGATTATCGAAATTTTAAAAGATTAGCCCATCTTAAAACAGTTTTTTTACCTGGCGCGGATATGGCTATAAAGCAGCCCTGGCGGATTACTTTTGCTTGGCTTTATCTTATATATAAAGAAAAACTTTTTCAATTGGATACGGAATTTATCCGCAGATTAAATTATAAAGATAGCTATATCTTAAAACAGATATTGAAAGCACGTTTTAATTGTCCACCTTCTAGCAGTATGGGAAGACTGTTTGACGCCGTCGGAACGCTTATTCTAAATAGATTCACCGCGCAATATGAGGGTGAGTTTCCCGCTGAACTTGAAAAATTGGCTAAGGATTTTAAAGGTCCATTTAATTTAAATCTAAAAGGATATCGGTTTAAGATTAAAAAAGAAGACCAGATGTATATAATCGATCCGGTAGCTATTTTTAAGAGTATAATCAGAGATATAAAAGATAACAAAGATAAAAGACAGATTTCTTTTAGATTTCATCAAGCAGTTTCGTGTATGGTAAATGATGTTTGTTTAAGATTAAGAGAGGATACAGGAATAAATATAGTGATCCTGACTGGAGGAGTTTTTCAAAATAGTATTTTACATACATTAATTTTAGATTTATTATACAAAAATAAATTTATAGTTTTTTCTCATAACGAAATTCCATGCTTTGATGCAGGGATATCTTTAGGACAGATAGCAGTGGGAAATTTTCTATAAAAACTATGTGTCTGGCAATACCTATGCAGATAAAAAAAATTCAGGGTGATTTTGCATTAGTAGAAGCGTCGGGAATTATTCGTCAAGTTAATATTCAGATGTTAAAAGATATAAAGATTGGTGATTATGTAATGGTCCATGCGGGTTTTGCAATAGAGAAGATTAAACCTAAGCATGCAAAAAGAACTTTAAATTTAGAATGAGATACATTGATGAGTTTAGAAATATAAGATTAATTAAAGAATTAATATACAAGATTAATGCTCTCAGCATTTATCAACCGATAAACATTATGGAAGTCTGTGGAACACATACAGTAAATTTTTTTAAATTTGGGATTAATACTTTACTTCCTTCTCATATAAATATAATTGCGGGACCGGGATGTCCTGTATGTGTGAGCGAAGAGGATTTTATTGATAAAGCAATCGCCTATTCAGAAATTAAGGATCTAATTGTCACGAGTTTTGGTGATTTGATTCGTGTGCCCGGAACAGATTCAAGTTTAGAAAAAGAAAGAGCAAAAGGGAGAGATATTCGAGTAGTATATTCAAGTTTAGAGACGATAAAAATTGCTTTAGATAATCCTTCTAAAAAGGTCTTATTTTTAGGGGTAGGCTTTGAGACTACTGCTCCGGCTGTTGCTTTGACTATATTAGAAACAAAGAAGAGAAGGATTAAAAATCTTTTTTTTCTTTTATCTTTAAAGAGAATACCTCCCGTGATGGAGTATCTTTTGCAAGAAAGGGAGATTAATATTCATGGATTTTTATGTCCGGGGCATGTCTCAGCAATTATTGGTGTAAGACCATACGAATTCATAGCTAAGAGGCATAGGATTCCCTGTTGTATTGCAGGATTTGAGCCTTTGGATATAATAGAAGGTATATATATTCTTTTAAATCAGATTATGCATCAAAATATTTACGTTGCCAACCAATATCAGCGTTTGGTAAAAAGAGAAGGTAATTTAAGAGCACAGAGGATCTTAAAAGATGTATTTAGAATAGAAGATGCCGATTGGCGAGGCATAGGTAGAGTAGAGAAAAGTGGTTTTTATTTAAAACAGAAGTACGCAGCTTTTGATATTGAAAAGATTTTACCCCTTAAGTTAAAAAAGAAGAAAAACAATAATAATGCTTGCGCCTGTGCAGAAGTGTTAAAGGGAAAGATAAAACCTTTTGAATGTCGTCTGTATGCCAAAATATGTACTCCTCTGAAACCTTACGGCCCCTGTATGGTTTCTCAGGAAGGAGCCTGCTACGCTTATTATAAATATGAGAAGAAATATTCAGATTTTCGTCATTTTAATTCTAATTAATATAAGCTGTAGCCAAATTTCTTTTTTAAATAAAGCAGATCAATACAGTGTTATAGCGGATAGTTACTATCAAAAGGCAATTAAAGAATATAAAGAGTTAATTCTTAAAAACAAAGCAAACGATGAGGTTTATTTCAAGCTGGGAAGACTCTATTTTGAACACGGAGAATTTCCTTTAGCGATAGAGGTATTTAAAAAAAGTAATTCTATAGAAGCCAAAAAATACTTGGCGATAAGTTATTATAAAATAGGCGATTATACCGAGGCTTTAAAGATTTTTGATAGTTTAGGAACTGTTGCAGATGATTTTTATCTATATTATTATGGTTTGAGTTGCGAAGCGCTTAATCTGTATGAGCAGGCAAAATTAATTTATAGGAAAGTAAAAAGCGATCCATATCAAAAATTGAGTCAGCAAAATTTAGATAGAATTGAACAGATGTTTAAACATGAGATTTCTTTAAAAGATAGAACCTTAGAGAAGATATTTGATAAAAAATTTTCTAAAGAATTCTATCCTGAGGCAGGGGCACTGTTTATTCTGGTAGATGAAGAAATCGAAATTATTAGTGATAATACCGCTGTCTATAGCGGACATTTTATAATTAAAATATTAGACGACAGAGGTAAGAAGAATTTCTCTGAAGTGATAATTGACTATGATTCTACTTATGAAAAACCATATTTAGAATTTGCTCGCACAATAAAGGAAGACGGCGTCTCGGTGGTTGTAGGGAAAAAGCATATTCGAGATGTTTCACGTTATCTAAATTTTCCTCTTTACAGTAACGCACGTGCCATGATTATTTCTATGCCTGAAGTAAATGTAGGTTGTGTAATAGAATATAAATTTAAAATTTTTAAAAATCAACTTATTGATAAAAAACATTTCTCTTTTAGTTATTTTCTTCAAGAATCTGAACCTATAGTAGAGGCAAAATATTCAATTTTAGTACCTGTAGAAATGACCCTGAATATCAAAATTTTAAATGGAGAGTATAACAAGTTTAATGCAAATATCAAACCCGAAATCGTAGATGATAAGGGTAAAAGAAGATACATGTGGGAGTTTAAAAATATACCCAAAGTTATATCAGAGTCATACATGCCTGCTAATGTAGAGATTAATCCCGCAATTCTTGTTTCTACTTTTCGTGACTGGCAAGAGATTTATAATTGGTGGTGGAATTTAAGTAAAGAGAAAATCAGAGCCACTGCAGTTATAAAAGAAATGGTTCATAAACTAACCAAATATGCCAAGACACTTCGGGATAAAGCAGTGGCTATCTATAATTTCTGTGCACGTAATATTCGCTATGTTGCTGTTGAATATGGACGGGCAGGTTATGAACCCCATAGTGCTGAGGAGATATTTTTAAATAAATATGGTGATTGTAAAGATCAGAGCATTCTGTTAGTTACAATGTTGAGAGAAGCAGGGATTGAAGCGTATCCTGTTTTAATTGGCACCCGAGATTATTTTAATCTTTCCCCCGATTATCCTTCGGTTATGTTTAATCACTGCATCATCATGATAGAATTGGAAGGAGAAAATATATTTCTCGACCCTACCTGTACTACCTGTTCATTTGGAGATTTACCTATAGATGATCAAGAGAGGATGGTATTAGTTTTTAAAGATAATGGCTTTAGGATTATGCAGACTCCTCTTTTTGCTCCCATCCATAATAGAGTTATTCATTCTTTTAAAATTAATTTAAATGAAGATGGTATAATTAATGCTAAAAAGGAGGTTGTTTCTTTAGGTTTTTACAATCAAGCTCAGCGTGCATGGTTGTTATATTCTCAACCTGAAATAGTCCGCCAGACTATAGAAGAGGCAATTCAAAAGATTTCCATAGGCGGTAAGTTAAATAATTATACAGTAGAGAATTTAGAAGATTGGAATAAACCAATAATATTAAAATATAGTATTCAAGGTCCCTTTGACTGGATATCCGTAGGTGATTTAAGAATTCTCCCTCAGTTATCCGAATTAACTACAGATCTGGTGACAAAACAGCAGCGCAATTATCCTCTTGATTTGGGATTTGTCAGTATAGAGGAAAGGCAGATAGCTATTGATTTTCCAAAGAATTTTGGAATAAGATATTTACCTGAAAATATTTATATGGATTCTAAATGGATGGAATTTATTGCTGAATATTCCATTAAAGAGAGAACCCTTTATTTTAAAGAGAAGAAGACTTTTAAGGAAAGATTAATTGCTTGTGAAGATTATTCGCATTTTAGAAATTTCTATCAGGAACTTTTAAGGAAGACAAAGCAACAAAGAATAGTTTTAGAAAGGATAACTAAATGATGTTTAAAAAATATTCTAAAGAAAAAGAACGCAGAAAATACGTTCGTTTGGATAGTGTATTCCCCGTAGAATTCTATTTAGAGAACAGTAAAGGGGAAATTCTATCTGATTTATTACAGGGTTTTACTAGTAATGTCAGTAGAGGAGGAATATGTCTGTGTGTTAATAATGTTTCTCCCCAACTTTTAGATATAATAAAAAATAAAGATACTAGATTTATTTTAAAAATAGAAATACCCCTTCATCAATGGCCGGTAGAAGCAAAGGCAAAGCTTACCTGGTTAGAATTGACGGATGAAAGATTATCGCGCTATCATTTTGGTTTGAGTTACGAAGAAATTTTACCTTCTGCTAATAACCGTATCCTGCATTACTGTATAGCAAAAAAAATAACTTTACCTTTAGTTTTATGTATAGGTTTTTTCTTCCTCCTCGGTCTTCTGATAAGCACATACTTTAACATAAAGCTTTCTCAAGCAAATAGAGCTTTAGTTGAACAATTCGTAGATATCTTAAAAAAGACATCTACAAGTCGAGACAGAATTCAAAAGTTAATCAAAGAGAAAGAGGAGCTTCAGTTAAAATTGGAGGAAATGGAATTAGGCTTAAGAAATCTACAAGAAGAAAGGCAGTCAATTTTAGAGTTACAAAAGAAAAGGTTAATTGAAGAAGAACAATTCAGGCGAAAGATAAATGAACTTTTGAAGTCTATTAAGAATTTAGAAGAAGAAAGAGAGGCCCTTAAGGAACAACTCTATTCTCTTCAAGTAAGAGAGTCTCAGATTACCGAAAATCTATTAGTGCTTGATAAAAAAAGAGCGGATTTAGAGAAAGCAAATGTAGAAAAGATGTATCAGTGGTTGAGGATCCATCAAAATCAGCGTACCGGTCTCATTTTAAGTTATGAAGGAGATAAGGATTTGAGTAATGTTTCGTTTTTGTATGATCAAGCTTTGACCGCCATTGCCTACACAAAATTTTCTGATTTTGAACGCGCAAAGAAAATATTTGACTTTTTTAAATTTAAAGCAAGAAGATCCTATGGAGGATTTTTAAATGCTTATTATACTAACGATGGGCAACCCGCAGAGTATACTGTTCATAGTGGACCAAACTTTTGGTTAGGAATTGCACTCGCACACTATATAAATAAAACCAATGATAAGAGTTATCTTGGACTTTTAAAAGAGATTGCGGATTGGGCGATAGATTTACAGAATCAGGATAAAGAAGGCGGGATAAGGGGTGGCCCTCAGATAGAATGGTATTCTACGGAGCATAATTTAGATGCTTATGCTATGTTTAATATGCTGTATCAGATAACCGCTAATGAAAAATATAAAGAAGCTGCCGATAAGATAATAAATTGGCTTATCTTACATGCCTATGATCGACCAGAGGTGCCAGTAAGACGTGGTAAAGGTGATTCTACAATCGCCACAGATACCTATGCGTGGTCAATTGCCAGTTTAGGTCCAGAAAAATTAGAAAGTATAGGTATTAACCCCGATAAAATTATGGAGTTTGCCGAACAGAATTGTTCCGTAGAGGTAGAGTATACTCGTCCTAATGGAGAAAGGATAAAGATAAAAGGATTTGATTTTGCTGCCTCAAGACACTTAGCGAGGGGACCGGTAATTTCCTGTGAATGGACCGCCCAGATGATTTTATCTTATAAGATAATGTCAAAGTTCTATATAACCAAACAGATGGTTACTAAAGCAGAATATTATGAAAGAAAGGCACACGATTATCTAAATGATCTTTTTAAATTACTTATATCCAGTCCATCACCTATTGGATGGGGAGAAGGCTGCCTGCCTTATGCTACAGAAGATTTTGTGGATACTGGACACGGTTGGGTTACTCCTAAAGGTAAAAGTACTGGTTCGGTAGCCAGTACCGCTTACGGTTTATTTTCTTATTATGGCTTTAATCCTTTGCAATTTTAAAATTTAAAAGAGCAAATAAAAAAATCTTATGCAAAATTTAAAAAAAGAGGTAAAATTATTTAGGATAAATATTTACTTAAGGAGGTAATATGGTAAGAAATAAAAGATTAATATTAGGAATAATTGGATTATTTATTTTATTATCCCCCAAAGATAGCTTTTGTGCTCCCTGTTATGGAACACGTCTGCCTCAGAAGAACGGTTTTGTTATTGGAATACAGAATCACACTGTATTTAGGCGCAAACTGGAGAAAGATTACGGAAAACTTAGGAGTATGCAGAACTTTATACTTCTCTCTTACGGTTTAAAGGATTGGTTTTCTTTGGATTTAAAGGGAGGCGCGGGTTACATAAAGCAGCATCCTTTAAATAACGCAGAAATTGATTATTCCACCGGTTTTGCAGGAGGATATGGTTTTCGTTTAAAATTATACGACCAAAATAATAAAAGATTAGTTTTTGGTTTCCAACATATAAGTGTACATCCTAAAAAAAGTTATTTTGATGGTATAAAAAATCAGGCTATTTTAGATGATTGGCAAGGTTCTTTTTTAGCATCTTATGATATTTTAAAAATTACTCCTTACTTAGGATTTAAATATTCACGCATGGATTACATCCACAAAGAGAATAATCAACGTAAAAGGAAGATGTCTGATTTGACTAAAATTTTTGGTTTAGTTGTAGGCTTAGATTATAATATAGATCAGCATAACTGGTTTAATTTAGAGGTACAATTTTTTGATAGTAAAACATGTGCTTTCAGTGTAAATCATAGTTTTTAGATATGCCTATTTACGAATATATCTGTAATCACTGTAAAAAAACATTTGAGCATCTTTTAAGAAGTCTAAATGAAGAAGTCTTTTGTCCTTACTGTAAATCAAAAGATTTAAAAAAGAAACTCTCTCTCTTCTCTTTTGGGAGTAGAGATTCTAAAGGTGAGTTCAAAGCCGCTACTTCATCTAAATGCAGTGGCTGTCAGGCTACCACTTGTTCCAGCTGTTTTTAAAATCTTAAAAATATGATTAATAGAGATAGATTGATTAAGCTTACGCAATCTCTTATTCAGATTAATTCAGAAAATCCTGGTTCTTCTGAATACGAACTTGCTTATTTTCTTAAAGATTATTTAAAACCTTATGGGATAAAAACGCGCATCTATGAATTTGAAAAAAAGCGTAGTAATCTTTTGATAAGCTTAGGAGATAAAAACAAGCCCACTTTGGTTTTGACCTCCCATTTAGATACTGTTCCAGCAGGTACTAACTGGAGATATCCAGCTTTTTCTGGTACGATTTATAAAGGTAGGATTTATGGTAGAGGTGCCACTGATGACAAGGGTAATTTAGCAATTACAGTAGAAGCGATATTAAATCTGATAGAAGAAAAATTTAAATTAGATTATCATTTGATTTTAGCCGCTACTGCAGACGAAGAGAGTGGTTCACAGTTGGGTTTAATACCTCTTTTGAATAGAAGAATAATTACTGCAGATGCGGCATTAGTTTTAGATAGCAGTAGTTTTGATATTCTTATCTGTCAGAAAGGTCTTATTCATTTAAAAATAAGTATCTTTGGTAAAAAAGCACATGGTGCCTATCCGTGGTTAGGAGAAAACGCCATTGAAAAGACAGTAGAGATCATAAAGGAACTTAAGGAATATAGATTTAAATTTAAATCTCATCCTCTGTTAAGGCCTCCCACTATAAATATAGGAACTATTCAAGGAGGAGAAAAGGTAAATGTAGTAAGTGATTGGTGTCAGTTCAGTATAGATATAAGATTTTTGCCGGGGATGTCAAAGGATTTGATTTTAGAAGATATAAAAAAGATTATAAAAAAAAATACCCGAAAATTTAAAATAGAAATTCTGGCAATCCAAAATCCTTTTCAGATTGATAAGAACAATCCGCTAGTTTCTTATCTTACAGAGGCATTAAAGAGAAATAAAATTAGATTTCAGCTTAAGGGTTCAGAGGGTGCCACTGTCCTTACCTTTTTTAATGAACACGGCATTCCGGCAATAGGTTTTGGGGTGGGTCAAAGAAATGTAAGTCATGCCAGTGATGAGTATATTAAGATTAAAGATCTCTACTACGGTGCGAAGGTTTTGAGTGATTTTCTAAAGAATTTTTGTTTTACCTAAAACACAGGAGGTAAAAATGAGAGAGATAAAGTTTATTAAAAGACCAAAACTCTATAATCCCTATTTAATTACGGCGTGGCCTGGAATGGGAGAAGTAGCCTTTAAGGTAGTAAACTTTTTGATAGAGAACCTTAAAGCGCAGGAATTCGCCTATATTGAAGGTAAAAGTTATTTCTACTATACCGGAGGGGTAATTAATGATGGGATTTTAAAACTTCCCGATTTACCTTACAATAAATTCTTTTATTGTAAGAATGTGGTAATACGTTCAGAATTAGATTCGTCTCGGCACGATCTTATTTTATTTTTAAGCAATGCTCAACCCGATCTTGCTAAGTATGAAGAGTATGTGGAGACAATATTTTCAATTTTAAAATATTTTGATATAAAAATGGTGATTTCCTCTGCTGCTATGCCTTTACCTATAGACTATAATCAAAAACCCGCTGTGTGGTTCTGTGCTACCGATAATAAACTTAAAGAGATAGGTTTTAAATATAATTTAAAATTAATCTCTGAGGGACAAATCAGCGGAATGAACGGTCTTTTTTTAGCCTTGGCAAAAAAAAGAGGATTAAGAGGTTTTTGCCTTTTAGGTGAAATTCCTTTTTATACTATCCAAATAGAAAATCCCAAGGCATCGGCAGCAATTTTGGAGGTACTCAGTGGTATTCTGAATTTATCTTTAGATCTAAAACCTTTGATCCAACAGGCAGATTTTGTGGAACAGCAGATTGAGCAGCTTATAGAGTATTTTAAGGGAGGCAATACTCAATCGGTAGGACCGATTGGTGAAGAAGAAATAGAAAAGATAAAA
Organism: Candidatus Omnitrophota bacterium; assembly: GCA_023819665.1. Lineage (GTDB taxonomy): Bacteria > Omnitrophota > Gorgyraeia > Gygaellales > JAMWCP01 > JAMWCP01. Next base: position 2,839 of record JAMWCP010000014.1, on the reverse strand, counting down.
AAATCTCTTAGTCAGTATACCAAGCTTCCTGATTCAGTAAAACAGAATATTGAGAGACTCTTTGAACAGGCAAAGAATGATATTTCCCAAGCAAATATTCTAAAAAAGGAATTAGATAAATGGAATGTTTATAAAGAATATGAAGATAGATTCCTCGATTTATTTAAAAGATCCAAAGATAAAGGGAATTAAATGATACACAATCAGGAAATTAAAGCTATCGTTCTGGATTTGGGTAATGTTCTAATTGATTTTGATCATATGATTGCCAGTCAGCGCCTAAGTCATTTTTGCTCTGCATCTCAGAAAGAAATCTACGATCTTTTTTTTGATTCTCCATTGACTTGTCTTTTTGAGGAAGGGAAGATTTCTCCCCAAGATTTTTTCTTAGAAGTTAAAAAAATACTGGCATTAAAGCTTGATTACTCAGAGTTTTTACCTATCTGGAATGAAATATTCTTTTTAACCCCTAAAAATGAAGCAGTCTATAGATTAGCCAAAGATTTAAAAAATCGTTATACCTTATGTCTTGCCTCTAATATAAATATCCTGCACTTTGAATATCTAAAAGAGAATTTTTCTATATTTGATGTCTTTCATAAGTTTTTTCTTTCATATGAAGTTGGTTTAAGAAAACCCGCACCTCTCTTTTATCAAACTATATTAAAAGAACTCTCCTTACCTAAAGAGGCTTTTTTTTATACCGATGACCGCCAAGAGTTAATTGAGGCAGCCCAGAACCTGGGGATAAAAAGCGTGGTTTTTCAAGGGATTGAGAAATTAAAAGAAGAGCTTTCTTGTGCAGGTGTCACTTGGAATTAATATGGATAAAAAACCAGATAAGATTAAATTAGCTCATGGAAATGGCGGACTCCTGATGCAGGAGCTCATTCACAAGCTTTTACTAAAAAAGTTATACAATCCTCTACTCTCTCCTTTAGGAGATAGTGCCACTTTTGATTTAAAGAGAGAGCAAATTGCTTTTACTACGGATTCTTTTGTGGTGAGCCCTCTTTTTTTTAAAGGTGCAAATATAGGAAAACTAGCAGTCTACGGAACAATAAATGATTTAGTGGTATCAGGGGCAATTCCTCGTTTTCTTTCCCTTTCTTTAATTATTGAGGAAGGTTTAGAGTATGGCATTTTGGAAAAGATCATTGATTCTATTGCTTCAACCGCTAAAAAAGAGGATGTTTGGATAGTTACCGGGGATCTTAAAGTAGTAGAAAAAGGTAGCTGCGATAAGATATTTATCAATACCAGTGGAATTGGCAGGATAATCTATAATCAACTTTCAGTAAAGATAATTGAACCCGAAGACAGGATTATTATTACCGGTTCTATTGGTGAACATGGATTGAGTGTTCTGGCAGGAAGAAAAAAAGAAGGGCTTGATTTTGGAATAAGAAGTGACTGCGCATCTTTAAAGGACTTGATTTTACCTTTACTTAAAAAGAATTCAGGTATAAAATTTATGCGTGATCCCACCCGCGGAGGGCTGGCCTCTCTTTTAAATGAGATAACCAGCATGAGTACTTTTTCTTTACTTATTGAGGAGAAAAACATTCCTATAAAACCGAAGGTAAGGACATGCTCAGAACTTTTGGGTTTAGATCCCCTCTATTTAGCCAATGAAGGAAAAGCGGTTTTGGTAGTAGAAAGAAAATCTGCCCCCTTTATATTAAAGAAACTAAAGCAACATCCCTTAGGAAGAGATTCTTGTATTATCGGTAAAGTAATCAAGGATAAAAATAAAAAAGTTTTACTTAAAACATTAAGCGGAGGACTGCGCATAGTAGAACCACCCATAGAGGAGCTTCTGCCCCGTATATGTTAGTTAATAAATATCGCAGGCGTTTTTATCGAAAATGGATCCATACGAATGATCTTTTTCGTCAGCATCTTTGTGTGGAGGAAACGGATTTAGATATCCTTAGTGATATTGCTTTAAAGGGGAGTTTTTTAAAAGAAAAAGTTCTATTCTATCGTCAGCAGATAAAGGATTATATCTTGAAAGATAAAAGATTTCTGGTTGCACTTAAACCCTTAAGTGTAAGCATAGATGCCCCTAAGATTATAAAGGATATGGCCGAGGCATCTAAAGTGGCAGGGGTTGGTCCGATGGCCGCAGTAGCTGGAGCAGTTGCCCAGTATCTAGGAGAAGATATTTTAAGAGAAGGAGCAAAAGAGGTAATTATTGAGAACGGAGGAGATATATTTTTAGAAATAAAAAAGATGCGTGTTGTAGGTATATATGCAGGAGAGACAAAATTTTCGGGAAGACTTTTTTTAAAGATAAGACCTCAAGTGGGAGTCAGAGGTATATGCACCTCCTCTGCTACTGTAAGTCATTCCTTAAGTTTTGGAAATGCAGATGCCGTAACTATTCTTGCTAAAGATGCAATCTTGGCGGATGCGGTGGCTACTTCTGCCTGCAACCGTATAAAGACTGAGCTTGACTTTGAAAAGGCAGTTGATTTTGTAAAGAAGATAAGAGGTGTTTTGGGAATTGTAGTAATTCTAAAGGATAAACTGGCCAGCTGGGGAAAAGCTATTGAATTTGTGGAAAAAGGAGGAAAGGGATATGCGCATGGATGATTTAAAAGGAAGATTGGTTCTTTTTAAATTTTCTGAGGAGATAAGGGATAGTTTACCTCTTTTTCAGATCTATAAGGATGAGGTCTGGGCAGTGGTTACGGGAATTGAGGATTTTGGGGTCTGGATTGAAAATCCCAGTTATGAGTTAGGAGTCTGGTGGGATGAGGAAGGCAATCTCATTCCACCCCACAAACAGAAGCAGGAAAAACTTAAAACCCATATCTTTATCTCCTGGCGTTAT